>JACQMY010000007.1 GCA_016203305.1 Candidatus Woesearchaeota archaeon | reverse complement strand
TCAATAGTTTCCTTCATACCTTCATACTCTTTCTTTGAGATAAGCATTGTTTCTGCCATAGTAATAATAACTTAATAGGAAAAGCCGCTTTTTAAACTTATCTACTGAAATTTCCAAATGTTACTTTTTGGAATTCACATGTCTTTCATTATTTCCTTCTTGACTTCTTCTAAATCTTCTTTTTTGACTTGTAGCATCCATTTGCGTTCTGGATACAATACCATTGTGCAGCCGACGTTGTTGCAATGTCCGAGGCACCTTGCTTTTGTTACCCAGACTTTGTCGCGTAGCTTGTTCTGCAGGAGCCATTCTTTGATTTCTTTTAGTCGTTCCTCACTCTCTACGTTCATGCAGCAGTCTCTTGGTGGGTCGCGTTGGTTTACGCAGATGAATAGGTGTTTTTTGTAGGGTTTGCTAGTTTCTATTATCATAGTGCTTTTACTCTGTGTAGTTTATGCTTTCCCTGTTGTGCGTATTCAACGCGTATGACTTCTGCGTTTTCTATTTCTTTTTGGTGGAAGACGTTTTCTGGTTTTCCTCCGTGAAGCCAGTGGACGAGGCACTTGATTACCATTCCGTGTGTTACTAGAAGCACTCTTTTACCTGGATGTGACCGAACGAGTTCTTCAAATGCGTTTGCGACGCGTCGTGTGACTTCTCTTATGGTTTCTCCTCCCGGCGGCCTCCAGTCTATGCCGTGTTTTGCCCATTGTTCGTGGAGGTCTGGTATGATTTTTTTGAGGCTTGGCCCGTGTACTCCTTCAAGTTTTCCGAATATTCTTTCAATGAATGCTGGTGCCGGCATGATTGTCTTGTCTGGTGCAATGATTTCTGTTGTTTGCATGCATCGGGGCAATGGCGAAGAATAAACAAAGTCTATTTGTATTTTTGAGAAGATTTTTGCTACGTTTTTTGCTTGTTGTTTGCCTGTTTTGTTTATTGGCTCAGAACATAGTCCTTGTATTCTTTTTTCAACGTTCCATTGTGTTTGTCCGTGGCGTACAAGGTACACAACAGTATTCATATTTTCCTCTGAAGTGCATGATACAAGCGTTCTGCTTCGTGGATGTTTTTTAGCATGATTTCTTCGTCTTTTGCGATTATGCATATGTCTCCGTAGCGGAGGGCTTTTTTGAGCGGGTTTTGGTGTAGCGTTGTTCTTGTGATTTCTTTGTTGCTTATTGCGTTTGTTTGTGTTCGCAAAAGCCCGTTGTGCACGTCTATTCCTTGCTGCGTCAGCCTCACTTGTTGATTTCTTATCAGATACTCAAGGATGATGAAGAGTGTTGCTGATACAACAGTTAGCATCATCGCCATTTTGTCTGCTGCTCTATCGTTGTAATACATTGCGAGGAATATTGTTATTAGTAAGATTGCATATCCATACCAGTATGCGTAGCGTGATGTTCTGAAGTTCATTGTAGACAAAAAAGTTGCATGGTTTTTAAACTATTGCCCAAACAATGCTTTGGTTATGATTGTGGCATAGCTTCCTTTTTGGAGTGTGAACTTAAGGATTGCTTTTTTCTTGTATTTGTTGAGTTCATCATCTGTAATTTCTAGCGTGAGATTTTCTGGGACTAGCTTTACTTCGCGTTCTCGTGCTACGTATACATGTTCTGTTGTGAAAAAGTCTGTTAGTTGCATTCCTTCTTGTTTGAGGACTTCTGTGATTATTTTTTTCTGCTCTTCTCCCTTCTTCCTTCTCCCTTCCTCCAATTTCATGTCTGGTGCCACCATTGGGAATGTGTTAGTTTCACAATTCCATTGTCTTGGGAAGACTAGTTTGCCTGCTTCGTACTCAACGCTGAAGACTGAGTTGCTTGTTTGTCTGACTAGTCGTTTTATGCTTTCATTCCAGAGGTAGCTTTGGTATGCTGAGAAGAATAATTGTCGTATGCTTGAATAACTTTTGCGGAACGCGCCCTGGTAGTCTGTTGGACGCTCTGCAAGGTGGCGGACTATTGTTCCTTCTGCTGTTTTTTCCATTTCTGCTTTTTTTACCTCTTGCATGCATGCGTTCCAGTTTTGCCAGTTTTCTTTAATGAACTTTTTGACTGCTTTTCGTTTTCCTTTTTGGTGTCTGGTTGTTGCCGTGATCATTTTCTTAACGGCTTCTTCATAACGTCCCTGTAAGATGTCTTTTGCAATAAATCCTGTTGTTCCTTTCAGGCTGCCAAATCTTTGGCTGTCGAAATAGTTTGGAACTCCTTTTTGTACTGTTGATAGGTTTTTTTGTGCGGTTTCAACGTCTTTTTGTTTTAATTCTCTGACCGTTATGACGAATGCGTTTCCTTTGAGCTCTCCTGTTTTCAGTGGCTCATCAAGGTAGCCTATAAGTTGGCTGGTTACGTGTTGTTCTGCAAAGTTGCCGCATTCTGGTTTGTTTGTTTCAACTGAGAAGTATTGTGTTGTTCTTGCGTGCGTGTCTTTCATGCCTGCGAATCCTATTTTGTTGAAGGTTACGTTGCAATGTTTTGCGAGTGCTTTTTCTGCTGCGAATGTTGTCATTCCAACTTTTGAAACTTTGTAAACAGCATGCTCGCCTGTTTTTTTCCATTCGTGTAAAGGCACTTCTTCAACTATGAAATCGTCTGGTATTTGGCGTAGCTTCATGTTACAACAGCAGAATTGTCTGTTTATTAAGTATGAGGGGCGCGCTTGTCAATGTATGCAATAAACTGTTCCATGCCTGACCGTTCTTCAGGCATCCAAGGGACATCTGCTTCCTCTGGCAGGAGTTGTAATCCTTCAGGATTGTCTTGCCAGTCTCCTGTTGCTCTGGTTTTTTTCGCGCTTGCGCTGATCATTCCGCGCACGAGAAACTCAATAGTTTCAACTTTTGTAGTATATGCTAGTCTGGGTGATGCTCCTTTTTTGATGTTGGTTATTTCCGTGCGTTTGAGTTTGAACGTAATATCTCCATCTTCATAAGTGTGCGTGATGTCGCATTGGCTGCGCATTGCTAGCTCTGTTGGATCAATGTCAGGCATTTCTTGTTTTGGTGGCGAGTTCTTGTCTACAAAAACTGCTGCTCGTTGGAAATAATCAAATCTGTCATCACTCATACCACTATTAAATGACGACAACTATTTAAAACTTTTGCTCGCAAGCCTTATAAAGGATAAAGGGTGAAGGAATAAGTGTGAAGGAGTTCCTTCCGCCTTATACCTTCAACCAAAAAAGAGGACTAATGCCTGACGAACTCGTAAAACGCTTTGTGGACGTTCATGCAGAAACTGAAAAACTGCTGACAGAGGAAAAAATACCTGATGCCAGACAGAAGTATTTGCAAGTTCTTGATGCATACAATGCGATTGAGAAATCTTCCATGCCTCAATTTCACAAGGAACTTGCGCACGATCAAGTTACGAAATTATTCAGGCGGTTGAATGATGCAAAGGAGCGCGTGAAGGTTCCGTACAATCTTATAGCTGCAGGCATTTTGATCATTGCGTTCAGCGTTGTTATTTTCATGAATCCAAGTATTGTCGGCCTTGTTGGCTTTGAGGACTTGGTTCGCCAGCCTGGAAACGTTACTTTTACAGAAAGTGGCTTGCATACTTTTACTCTGCAGGATCGTCCTTTGAGTCTTGCTGTTAGTGGGCATTATACAGGAAACGTAAAACTGTTCCTCAAACAAGGGAGCCAATTGAAGATGATATTTTCTAGCGAGAATCAGAGCAGGAATTTTACAGATGTTTGCAAGGAAACTTGTTCTGTTAGCGTTGACAGTAACACCATTGAGGTGTTTGCGAGCGTTGATTCTGGAAGTTCATTGACAATAAACGAGATATCATACAAGGTGGAAAGAAAGAAGAACACCGCTCCTGCCTGGCGCGGTACAAATAGGAATTTTAAAGTTAATCTGGACAAGCAGGTGACTATTGATTTGAAGGATTATTTTTCTGATGCAGAGGATGACAAAATGGTTTTCTTGAGCAGTTCTGCTCCAGGTTTGGATGTTCGCGTTGATGGCAGCAGGGTTTTGCTTACTGGAAAAACTCCTGGCACAAAGAACGTGATATTTGTAGCATCCGACTTCCAGGATGTTACGCGCGTGAACGTCATGGTTGAAGTTCAATAGATTTCGGAAATAGACTATTTTTCGGAAAAGCTTATAAATTCGGAAAATACCTACTCCCGAATATGGAACAAATGCACGAGTTTTATACCGACAAGGTAAAACTGGGCAAGAAGGGCCAGATTACCATTCCAAAGAAGATCAGGGACGAGGATAAGCTACAGGAAGACGACTTGTTTATCGTTACGCACCTGCCTGGAGGCGATATTATTCTTAAGAAAAAGAAAGTCAAGACTCCAGAGGATAAGCTTTGGGCGATTCTGAGGACGATGCCAAAGTTTGACTGGAGAAAGGCATGGGAGGAAGTTCGCGAAGAACGTAGGCGCGAGCACAGATGATATGAGGTATTGTGCTGATGCATGGTATCTGCTCGGGCTATTTTCACATGATCAGAAAGCCGAGCGAATTTTTAGGGACGTCACGCATGGCAAAGACATGCTGCTCATCCCATTAACAGTCTTTGCAGAAACGACAAAGAAATTATTGCAGCAAGGGAACAAGCAAGAAAAAATAGACCTATTCTTTGAAACGGTAGAATCATCGGAGAAGATTAAGATTATCCCTCCTGATAAAGGGATTGCACGCGAGGCAGCACGTATTTCGCTAGCTCATGGTCTTTCAATGCTCGATTCATTTGCCGCAGCTACCGCAAAAATTTCTTCAGCCGATACGTTGCTTACCGCAGATGCCGACTACGCACCACTTGTGAAGAAAAAGTATATAAAAACACAATCCTGGTAATTGGAAATCCTCCAATCGTTTCTATAAAGTTTAAGTGGAAGGTTTAAGTGTTCTAGCAACCAACATGGCTGGATGCTGAACGACATTGTTGCAGATGCTGCAAAGAAAGGAGCCGACCATGCACTTGAACTCAAGTTCAGAGCGCAACAGTCAGCGCTCAATAAAACAGAAGACAGTATGAAAAAGTTTGATTGGGATAATGAATTTTATTATCAAAAAGTATTTGGGATTCTCATTGACATTGCCGAGCTTGCCAAAAAGCGGGCAAGCGATGACCGCGCCACGATATGCTGCGCGTTTGATGAAGTTGCCTGCCCTGAAGACTTCGACTGGCAGATGAGAAGCTCGCTCGAGTATCTTATGCGTGACGTTGTTGGCGCAGTTATCAAAGGACGAGAAGCAGTAGCACAACTGGACTGGCAGAGAGTTCTCGTATACCCTCGTTTTGACTGAATGACCGTTGCCCCCGGATACCCAAAAATATTAAATAGCGCAGAGCTACGTGAAGTAATATGCCAAACGAAGAAAAGATCGAGCAAGTTGCAGAGGAACTCATAAGGTTTGGAGTCCAAGAGCAAGTAATTATCGCGAGTTTTAACGATCGTATGAGAAAATTGTACGATCTTCGAAAGCAAATCGTTTCTCTGATGCAGATCGCAAAGAGTAATACGACACTTGAGCAGATAAAGTCGCTCATCCAGAGAGTTCACCAAGAGATACAAGAGGTGTTTGCAGAAGTCGCAAACTATTCCAAACGCGAACAAGAGAGTATTCAGAAAGAATTGATGGAACAGAACGCTGAGGAAGCCTTGCTCAAGGATGAGTTGGTTAAAGCACAGCAAGCGTATGCCAAAGGAAAGCTTGTTGGGGACGCAAGGGACAAGCTTGCAAAAATTATTGATCGGCTCGATCGATCGAAAAAACTGATTGGACCAACAATTCGTGAGCACATGCAAAGGACGTATGAAAATTTGCTCAAGGCGGTGCGCTCAGAACAATTGTTGCTTGACGCAATTTTACGAACGCTTGAACGGTTGGAGCAGGAGACTGATCAAAAGCACAGAGCATTGCTTGCGACGGAGCTTAACAGTCTGTCGCTGGAATTAAGCGATGCAATACGTTTTGAAAAAAATGAAGTGATCGATCCAATAAATTTGCTGTTCCAAGAAAAGATTGACGTGCAGACAAAGATAAAAAAGATGATTTTGGAAAAGGAAAAGATAACTCTTGATGACGTGAAGAAGGATCTTCGGACGCTTACAAAACCTGAGGAAGTCATGGAATATCTTGGCGTGTTACAGGCACACGGAGGTTTGGTTGATGATGCGTGCAGGGTGACGTTGAGCAGGTACGCGTCATTTGCTTCTGAGAAACTACAAACGTCATTACTTGAGCGAGCAAAAGAGGCAATTACTGATACGCTCACCAGCCTTTTCAACAAAAGATATTTTGAGCGTGAGCTTTACAGAAATGTCGAGTTCGCCCAGGAAAACGGGACAGAGGTGTGCATATTATTGTTTGATTTGGACAAGTTTAAGAGCGTCAATGACACGTATGGGCACTATGTAGGAGACAATGCGTTGAAGAGCGTTGTTGACATGATTTCTGCGAAGAAGCGTCGTGAAGATCCATTTTTTAGGATTGGTGGAGAGGAATTCATCGTGATCACTGCTGCAAGCAGAGATAAAGGAATCCAGGCGGCTGAGCGCATGCGGAAAGCCGTCGAGGAGACTTCGCCGAAAATACTTCCTGAGCTTGGAATTACCGATCGTCCTTTTCTTTCGGTGAGCGCGGGAGTGGCCGTGTTTAGAGGAACAAAGAAACCACATTCTCCTTCTCAAATAAGTGATGCAGCAACACGATTGAGCAAGGCGGCTGATGAGGCCGCGTACGCATCGAAGGAAGCAGGTCGCAACAGAGTCACTGCGGCGAAAGAGGAAATCACTATAAAGTGACGAAAGATTTATAAATCTAAATAGATAAAGGGAATCGCATGAGTGGACTTCGCGCGATAGTGATTGCACAAGATGTATTGCCCGCGGGGTATAATCTCGTAATTGATATTTCTGGAACGGAGTACCAACTCATGCGTCTTGCGCAACCACCCGTGATCGGCATGGGAGATATTCCCTGGGTGCACCAGGTTATTCGCAAGATAAAGTATGCCTTGGGATTACATCTGAAGAACAACACACTGGACGTGTTTGCCGAAGGGGATCTGCCGGAACTGGAATACCATGATGACTTGGCAGCGATGACAAAGGCGCTGGGATACTTGCGCCCCTTGCTTGTGGATAACATGGTAGAGAGTGTTGGCAGAAGAACTGTTGATGAAGATTTGCGCGATAAACTTATTCAGTTGACAGGCGATGTTGCTCGAGTCCAAGTTGCGCGCTTCAACATCGTGCCTGGAAACCAGCGAAGGATTGCTGGAGAGTTAGAAAAAGGCATCGCTTCTTCTTATTGGCGCGCAACAAGCAAGAGTCTGTGCGCATATCGTTAACGAGTTACCTCTTTTGGCATGCTCGGCAAGGAGCAGGAGGAGTATGTCAAAAACCACCGGTCATCGCTCGCTTCGCTCGCTCAAGACCTGTGGCATGACGGTCTCTATAGGCGAGAAATGACAAATAGCGGTGGTTTTTGAGCACACTCGGAATTCCGCCCTATTGTGGTTTGCGACTGAGCAAACCACCAGTCATAAGACTGGTGGAATTCCGATGTTTAAAGATGTGAGTTCATGAATGGCAAGTCGTATCGCGATGCGGATGCGCTCGTCCGCATGGCAACGGTACCGTTCGTCAACTTCTGTAAGTATTCCGTCTAACGCTTCTCCTTGGGAATCAATCCCCTCAAGAAACTGTTCAACAGTCTACACATTGCGAAGTGCATCGACGATAATCTCAACACTCTTGCGGTACGCGCCGCACGAGCTCCCAGTTTCTTTTGTTCAAAATGGTTGGATCGCGATTATAGCCATATAGCCATATTCACGCATGACGAACTCTTATTGTGCAAAAGTTTTAAATATATGTTCAGTTTAAACATAATCGTGACATTCAAAACGATAACTATTAAGAAAGGAGTGTTTACGAATTTGTTGAAGGTAAAACAGAAGAGTGAAAGTTTCAGCGACCTTTTCGCTCGTCTGCTCAAGGATAAGCGCCCAGACCTGCAGGAATTCTATGGGGCATGGGAAGTAAGTAAAGCAGAAGAGAAGAAAGTGCATGAAGGATTGAAAAAGTTCAGACGCGAGTTTGAGGAGAGTTTCCGCCGGCATGAAAGTTCTGGACAGTGATTTTCTTATTGCGCTCTTGCGAAAAGATCCTGATATTCCTTCAAAGTTGAGAGAACTTCTGACGAGTGATGAAAAGGTAACAACAACCATTTTCAATGCGCACGAGGTGCTCTTTGGCGCTCGATTAACAAACCATCCGAGAAATATCGAGAAGACGCAACGCTTGCTTAATTCTCTGGATACCTTGACATACGATAGCGAGGCGATGCATCATGCAGTTGAAATCATCGCACTGTTGCAGGAAAAAGGTGAACGGATAGGAATCTTTGACGAGCTAGTTTCAGGGATTTGCATCGCGAACAGCGCAACAATTGTCACAAGAAACGTCAAACACTTCAGCAGAGTTCCGGGATTAAAGCTTGAGAAATGGTAAAAAAGGCAGAACAATTATATACTAATTATAACAAATGCATAATCAACTATGGCAACGGCAACAACTATTCAAGTGAAGAAGGATGTCGTGCAGTTATTGCAAAAAGCCAAGGAATACCCGCGGCAGACGTATAACGAGTTACTGGAACGGATGACTAAGATGTTTCTTGATGCGAGAAAGAAAAATCAGTATGATGAGTTTTTGCACAAGATTCAGCAGCAGAAGATGAAGGAATTGTGGGATAACAAAGAGGACGAGGCATGGAATGAAGCTCGGTGATGTCGTTCTTGCCAAAGTGCAGTTTACCGATACGTTTGAGGTGAAAATACGTCCTGCACTGGTGCTTTTTGAGGAGTATGGAAACGTTGTCGTTGCTGGCATCACAAGCAATACTGAGATGGACGGCATTCAATTGACAAAAGAGGAGGGCGCAGTTAAGCCAAGTGTGATAAAGTTGAACTACATTTTCACAATCAGTGAGAAAATGGTATCAAAGGAGTTATTCAAGCTATCCTCCGCGAAAAAGGAACTCGTTAAGAAAAAGTTCATTGATAAGTTACATTGACGTCAAGAAAATGCGTGTAACGGATTAGAGTGCACGCATTTTCTTCGCAACCTTTATAAATAGCGTCTTCTGTATTTGCGTTAATGAAAAAGGGGCAGGTGACTATATTCATAATTATAGGAATCGTTCTATTGTTCATTGTCGGTGCTGCTTTGTACATGACTGGAAGGGTTGAGGAGGCGGAGTTGGAGCTTGCAAAACCCAGGTTGACAGAGCTGCCTGAGAAGGTCCAGCCGATTCGTGAAATGGTGCAGACGTGTATGGATCGTTTGGGCATGGATGGTTTGCGCAGGGTTGGTGACAGCGGGGGATATATAGATTGGGAGCGGTTGAAGGCGAATTATTTTTCTACTACTGAGGGTGAGGCAGTGCAGCTTGCTCCTGATGGGAAGTTGAATGTTGCGTACTGGTGGTTTATGAAGAGTAAGAATCGGTGCATGCAGGATTGTGAGTTTGCTTCTAAAAGGCCTCCTTTGACGAAGAGTGAGGGCGCGAATAGCATTGAGGCGCAATTGGAGGACTACGTGCAGAAGAACTTGTTGGACTGTTTGGGCACGTTGACTGAGTTTCAGGGTTGTGATGTTAGGGCTCAGGAGCAGCCGAAGGTAACTGTGACTGTTGGTGAGGGCGATGTGATTTTTTTCGCCAAGTATCCTTTGCAAGTGTTGTGTGAAGACCAGTCTTTTACTGTTGATGAGTATGCTGTTGATGCGGGCATTAATTTGAAGGAGATGTATGATTTGGCGACGAACATTACGAATGTGGAATTGCAGGATGGTATTCTTGAGCAGGCGACGAACATTATAATTGGTACTTTTAGTGGTCTTGATTCTAGGCAGCTTCCTCCTTATCGTGGTCTTGAGTTCGGCCCTCCTGGTCCTGGTAAGTTTTGGATTAAATACGATGTTTCCTTGAAGTTGCGTGGTTTGCTTGCTGCGTACATCCCGATGATTCAGGTATTTGGCACGCGGAATTATGAGTACATTCGCGCTCCTGATGATGCTCGTGATCCTGAGCTTTTTGAGAATCTGTACAACAGGCAATTTTTGATTCCGTTGAATGATACTTTTCCTGGCTTGGAGACGAGGTTTGCTTATCTTGACTGGTGGGAGCCTTATTTTGACCTTAACTGTAATGGCCAGTTGTGTTCTGCTGATAGTTTTAGTAGCATGCGTATGCTGCCTATGAGCATGAATCGTTATGAGTTTGCGTATGACGTGAGCTATCCTGTGATGTTTGAGATTCGTGACCCGTTCGCGTTTGGCGGGGATGGTTATACTTTCAGGATTATGTTGGAGCAGAACATGAGGAATAGCGCTCGCTTTAAGTCTGATTCACAGTTGTTGCCTCCTGCTGCTTTGGAGTCTGCGCCGAGTATTTTCTGTAATCCTGATCAGAGGACGAGTGGTGATGTTGTGTTGTCTGTTTTGAATGCGGATAAGAAGCGCCCGTTGGATGGCGTGGCGATTTCATATCTATGTGGGGATAATGTGTGCAATGTGGGTCAGACGATGAATGGTACTTTTGTTTCCAAATTCCCAAGGTGCATTGGTGGCAGGTTGCAGGTTAGCAAGCCTGGTTTTGATACTTTGTATAGGAACTTGGATACTTTTGACGAGGATGTTCAGAACTTGCAGATCATCATGGATCCTGTTCGGACTGTTAATGCTTCTGTGAAGAATTATTTGATTGTAAAGGAAGGCAAGCTTGGCGTGTGGAAGTTTGAGGAGGCTACTGGACTGGTGCGTCCTCGTGGCCCGCAGCAGACGATTGTCATGATGACGCAGGTTGGTGGTGAGCGTGATGAGCCGTTCTTCGCTGTTGCTGACATAAAGGGTGCGCAGCAGGCTGAGCTGAGGATTGTTCCTGGCAAGTATAAGGTGCAGATAACGAGCTTGTTGCGGGAGAAGATCAAGATTCCGCCTTACGAGAGGTGTTTTACCATCAAAAAGGTGTTTAGCAGCAAGGAGAAGTGCCAGATGATTCCTGAGAAGCCGGTTGTTTTCAACGAGACTTCTCCGTTCCCGTATGGCTTGCAGGAGTTTGAGTTTACTTTGACGCGCGAGATGTTGGAGGGTGCTCGCTTGATTGAGTTCCGCCAATTTGTTATGGCTATTGACAAGTTGGAGGAGAAGGAGCGTACTGTTGAGGACATGGGCGCGCTTGAGCTGCCGCAAACGTATGTCGAGAGTAATCCTGTGTTGGTTTGGCCGGTGGTTGTGAAATGAGAAAGCTTCAGTTGGTTTCAGTCGTGATGGCGTTCTTGTTATGCATGATGCCAGTGGCATTCGCACAAGAACTGAGTGTTTCCATTTCTGGCAAGGATCGTGTTTCTGGTTCTGCCCGTGGTCGTGACACTTTGGTTGTTGAAGCTCAGGCTAAGATTCCGGGCGAGGACATCATTAGCAGGGAGCAGTTGCGTTTGTATTATGAGGAGAATTTTGGGTTTTTCGATAATTGTTCGCGCATGGGTAATTCTACTACGTATAAGTGCATTTTTGAGGATCCTTCTTTTGAGGCGTTTGAGCCTTTGTCTTTTGCTGTTGAGCTTAGGAATGATGAAGATGTTGCTGTGAAGCGGGAGAGTAAGACTTTGTTTGTTGATGCGTTGCCTCCTGCGATTGCCGAGTTTAATGCTTCTCCGTTGCAGACTACGGGGAGTGTTTCTGTCCGCTACAAGGTTGAGGATTATGGGTTGGAGTTTGGCAAGACAAAGGGTTGTAGTGGTGTTAAGAAGGTGCAACTTTCTTTGAACAATGGTGTTCTTGTTGAGGATTCTGGCCAGGCTAGCAGTTGTGGTAAGGATAGGCAATTTTCTGTTTCTTTGAATGAGTCTGGTAGTTTGTGTTTGGGCGTGTTTGACTTTTTGAACCAGAAGGCTTCGAAGTGTTTCAAGGTTGTTGTTGACAAGACTCCTCCTTCTATTGAGCAGCCGGCTATTGTTAGTTCTAAGGGTGTTTCTGTTACTCATGTTCGTAAAGGCCAAGAGCTAATTGCTACAGTTTCCGTTCGTATTTCTGACGAGCTTGGGGTTAACAAGAAGGAAGTGTTTGCCAACCTTGCTGCTATTAGTCCTAAGTTTACTGATTTTGTTCCGCCTGATACTGTGCAGGGGAATGTTTACGTCTGGAAGGATGTTCCTCTTGCTGAGTCTGCTCAGTGTAAGGTTGGCGTGAAGGCGAAGGATGCCTTGGGGAATAGCGCGCAGCAGGAGTTTGAGTGTTCGATCAAGAGTGATAATGTTGCTCCTGTTGTGAAGGGTATTTTGCCTAAGAGAACTCGTGATAATGTTCCGTTGTATGGCAAGGGGACAACTATTGTTGTTGAGTTTGACGAGAAGGATAGTACTGGTGGCGCGGGTATTGGCATGAATCGTCGGCAGGCGTTCCTTGACTTGAGTTCTTTGGGCTTGCCGAACTACGTGCCTGCTTCGTCTTGTGTTTTGGAGGAAACCTGGCGTTGTTCCTGGCTGTTATCGCCTCCTGATAAGACTCCGGAAGGCACGTATGAGATTTCTCTTGTTTCCGGCACGAGTGATGATTTGGATAATACCGTGCCTGCTGATGGTTTAAAGTCTTTTTCGATTGTTTATGATAATACTGCTCCTGCGCAGCCGAGGATTACTAATTACAGGGTGATTAAGGGCGAGGAAAAGTTGAATGTAACTGGTGCTGTGGCTGGTAATTTCGTTCAGTATACTTTGCAGAGTGCGAACTTCACTGAGGGTTTTGCGAACTTTTCAGATATTGGCGGCTCTGCTAATACAAGGGGCACTTGTGGGACTCCGGAAAACGCGTCTGAGGACGTGCAGGAGTGCATGTTCGAGCAGAAGATCGAGCTTTCCGGCCCGTATTTTGCCAATTTCAACTTTATTTTTGTTGATGATGCTGGCAACGAGGCAAATGTTTCTTCTGAGCGTGAAGTGTTTGGTTTGGACAATGAGACTAGAGCGAAGTATTGGACTCCTGAGGTTTCTTGCAGTCCTAAGTTGTTGAATCGTGCGACTGCTTCCTTGATTCCACCGTACGTGAGCTGTCGTGTTCATTTGAAGACTTCTCGGAAGGATATTGCTCCTTTGATCATCAAAGGGCCTTCTGATCCTCTTGAGTGTCGCGGTGACGTGAACTTGGTGTTGAATGATGTTTACATGACAAACACGTTCGAGGGCAGTCGTGATCCTATTCTCGTGATGAAGCTGGAGGCGAAGGATTATTTCGTGAACTCTTTGAACATCACGTGTCCTGTCAGCATAATTAGTAAGAAGACTGTTGGTGAGAAGAAGCGCTTTATTTCTCCTAATCCTCAAGTGTTGGATGCCAAGGTGAAGATGGAGTTCTATAATGTTCCTGGCGCGGACTTGCACAAGGAGGTTGACAGGTTGATTCAAGAGGCCATGAATGACGGGCTTGCGAATGCTGACTGGCTGGGAACGTTAAGGCAGATAATGTTCTACTTCGAGTTGTTGTGCAGGATTAAGACTATTATTACTTCTCTCGTAACTGCGTATACCGTTGTTGTATTAGCGATTGGCACCACTCAGGAGATTTTGTTGACAACTCCGTTTACTGCTGGTGCCGGTGCTGGAATGACTCCTATCAAGGCAGCGTTGTGCGGTGCTGATACTGGAGTGCATACAGTGTATGAGAACATCATTTGGTTCTTGGACATGGTCTGCACGTTCATCAATTGTGGTGGTGAGGTGAGAGGGACTGGAGCGCCAGCAGAGGGCGCTGCGGGAACTGGCACAGCCGGTACTGGTGGTGGAGGCGGCGGTTCAGGAAGGGCAACGGAAGGAGGAACCCCGACTAATCCAAATCCAATACTCAATAGAGAAACACTTGGCATTGAGACCGCTCCATTTAATAGCCGTGAGGTGCAGGCTTCAACGATAACAGCAGCCATCACCGGCGCGGCTGCTCAGTCTGCCACGCCAGCTGCTGCAACTGGCCCGCGGCAGCAGACAACGGTTGAAAAGGGAGTATCTGCGATTAGTGGCGGGCTTCCGTGGTGTACTGCTATTCAGACGTTCTTTGGGCCGTTTGCTCCTAATGTTAAGGATTCTTTGATTTTGAGCACGTTGTGCTTGTGCTTGCCTGGCATTGTTTCTAATGTTGAGAAGTTGCGCCAGGTGAATTGTTACAAGGCGGTTTGTTTGAATGATGAGGTGAAGGAGAGGGGTTATCCTGCAAGTTTTTGTTTGGAAATGTACCAGTATAACTTGTGCCAGTACGTGGTTGGACAGTTTTTTGCAACACTGCCTTTCGCGGCATTTGCTAATAAGGTTATGAACATGATTACAGAAATTGCTGCCAATCCTGTTGCAGCGGTTACTATTGTATTGTCATTGGCGTGCATGCCGATGTGCGCCATTCCTGGCACAAATGTGGCGTTCGGCATTTGCGCTGGCTTCAGGGTTGGCTCGATGGTCGCGGAAGCAATTGCTTCCATAGTTGGAATGGCGCGTTCAAAGAACTTCTTCAAGTCTTCTCCTGGCAATTATTGCAAGCGGATGGAGGAGATCAAGAAGGAGTTCGACAAGAAGAAAGAAAAACAGCAGGAAGAAGCAAAGAAAGAGGAAAAACCGTCTGAGGGGAAGAAATGAGGCGGCTTTTGCTTGATACCAACATTTACGGCGTGATTGTGGAGAGGGAAGAAGAGGGGGAGTTTAAAGCGTTAGTTACCAGAGTTGTTGTTTATGGTTGCACCATCGTGAGAAAAGAACTGCGCGACACTCCTGAAAAGATAAGCATAATAACACAACAAGGGAGGAAAAATTTGAGGATCAACCTGCTTGAACTTTATGATGCCATAACAAAAGAGCGGGAAATTCTTGTGAATGAAGAGGTAGAAAAGTTGGCAGCCGAGTACTCGCACAATTTTAGTAAACTGACGGGAAAAAAGGCCATTGACCATCTCAAAAACGATTTCTTACTTGTAGCATGTGCTACACTTAATAAACTTGACCTGGTGGTGTCGGATGATCATAAAACACTTATGTCAAATCAAGCGCTCCGCACCTATCAGTTCATCAACGCAGAAAGAGGCCTTAGCCTTCCGCCGATAATAAAATATGAACACGTAAAAAGTATACTTAAGAGGTTGTCAACTTGATAAACTCACGAATCGCTTTCCTGAACTTGGGATCCTTCCTGGCAAGGTTTAATTCGTGCTTCAACTCGTCCCAAGTCATCTTGGGTTTCAATTCTCTCTTGCTGAAATCGTACACCATAAGGTATATGAACACAAACAGGTATAAAAGCTTTACCCAGAGATATTGCAAGCGCATGGAAGAGATCAAGAAGGAGTTTGACAAGAAAGAAAAACAGGAAGAAAAAGAAGCCGCGGTTAGCGGCTGCGAAAGAGGCGAAGTAGGATGAAGAAGACACTTGCGTTTGCCCTGGTTTTGCTTTTTACATTCAATAATGTACTGGCGCTCGCGCCAACCCCCGTTACAAACATCAATGGATTTGTCTATGATTCCGCAAACAACAAGTATACCAATCCAAAGACGAATCAAGAATACAACTACAACTTCCAAAATGGAGTGTACGTTAGAGAATTACCACCCCTTAATGGAAAGCCTAACGGCGCAATCCTCACAAGAGACGCTAGCGGCGCGTTCTACGAAGTAGGATATCTCGGTGAAGGCGATGCTAAGGTGATCACGTATTATACTCCATTCTCTGACGGTTCCCCCGGGCAACAAAGACGCTACACGTCCATTCCGCAGGAAGAGAAAGAGTTTGTAATCCAGGACCTGGTCGCACCCACTTGGGGAGGAGCTATTACTTACGCGAGCAGAATGCGCCAGCCATCTGCAACCGCCGAACCGAGAGAGTACGGTCTATACCCTAATACAGGGTACTCGCCAGCAGCTCCAACTCCCGCACCTGCACCAGAACCAACGCCTTTCGCAATTCCCGTTAATGTAATCACTACTGCTGCAGAGAAGGCGGGAATTCCGTTCACGCCAACCGAACAAGGAATTAAGATTGGCAATCTTGAGTATAAGCAACAGCGTTTACCAGACGGTAGAACTGCTTACGTGTCCGCAGCCAACCCGAACAGGCACCTCGTGATCCAAAACGGACAACCAGTTGAGATTGTGATTGAGAATGGTAAAGTTACGGGATATAGAACGTTTGATATAGGCGGCAATGCTGCGTACTATGCTGTTGCTAACCCAGTGACTCCAGGAGAGTTTATTGGAGCAGCAGCGACACCACTGCCTGCCACACCACCGCCCGGGAAACTTCCAGATGCTGACCAGAAGTTGATAGAAGATGCTAGAAAGGATGGTACGTTGAACGCGATCAAGGTATATGTGGATAATGATGGTAAAATCAGCGCAACTAAGATTCCACAGATCAATGGCAAGGAAGTGCCTCCTCATGTCAGGAACGCTGTGCTGAACAGTGATGTTGCAAAGTTCCAAGTCACCGGCACCGCTCCTGCTAATAACCAGCCAGACACTCGCATCTATAAGTTGGAATTGAAGCCAGATAAGGACAAAGGCTCTTGGTTTGGCGGTCACTTTTTTGATTTTGAAAAGAAAGATACTATAACGTTTTCCCCGCCTCCAGCCGGCAGTCCAGCAGGATCTTACCAGCGAGTTGAGGAAACGGAATCAAAAGGATCGAAAGTTGAGCTTTTTAGCGTCTCCAGGACAAGGAGAGAAGGAAAAATCACTATTGTCGAGCCACGGAAAGTCAAGAAAGACGACAAAGAAGAAACTATTGAAGTCCCAACCAGAGAAGGGAGGATATTGTATGATAAGGATGGAAAGAACCAGATAGGACAAGTTACTGTTGATTACAAGACCAGGGACGAAGTGATCAAATCCAAAAATGATGAAGCCAAGAATCCAAAAACGACCCCTGGGCGGAAGAAGGAATTGACGGAAGAAGTTGGTGAACTGAACAAAAAACCGACAGATTATCGGGAGCCTGAAGTGCGTACCGTGGTCAGAGATAACGATGGGAAAACCATTCTTTGGGTGAATCCAGACGGGAACTATTTTAAACCCAAGCTTGATACTACGGGCAAACCTATACTGAAGGATGGAACGCCCGATTCTGAACGTGTCGACGAAGATAAAGCGATTGATTTTATTGCTGCAGAACTGAAAAAACAAAATAATGCTCTCACAGATGAGGAAGCTAAAAAGCAAGCTGAAGCGTTGAAAAAGAATCAGGACAAAGAACAACTAGAAAGCGGCAATGTTGGCGTTGAAGGCTACTGGGAGTTAGCTTCATTTTACCGCACGTTCACTGACTTTTTCAAAACGTACGACCAGATGAGCGGTTACGCCCAGTTAAGTAGTTTGTTCATGGGCGACTATGTTGAGAAGAACCGTCAAAGATTGGCTCAGTCGTTCTGCGCGTTTGCAGGTATTGATAATTGTTTGGTGTCCGCCATTTGCGGTCAGATTCATGAGATTACTGCGAGCAATGTGTTGGTTGGGAGGGACCCAGGAGGCAAGTATGTGAATTCTGCCTCATTGAATGCTGAGCGTTCTGGCTTGGTTGAGTTGGAGGGTCTTGACGCCCAGCAGTTACGTGATATTCTTGGTAACACTACAACTATTGCTGGCAAGTTTATCGATTTGACTGATCCATCTGTTGACTTGAGAGCCTTGGGCCAGTTGAAGTTAAGACTGTACCATGTTGAGTATAGCATAGAGAATAACGCAATGTTCGGCGAGCGCATGCGTTATAACTTGGAATTTAGGCGTAATGGCGCTCCTGCTTTAACAGAGCCTCCTAACATTACTGGCCAATATGCAAGTATTGAAGAATTTGGTGGGGATTATGAGCAATACATTAGACGCGTTCGGCCGATTAATTCTTTGGAGACTGTTTCAAGCGCGCGCTGGTTCCCGCAAGATAAACAATTAGAGCATAGAAAGACTGATCACGATCATAAGTACAAATATTCGACTAATGAGTATGATAGTGTGTGTTTGACTTTTAATCCCGGCCTGCCGTCTGGTAGTGCGTTATCTTCAAAGTTCGTGAACGAACTTTGCGTTCCGATTACAGAGTATGCTGGTGGTCCGACAGATATTGAAGAGGTTGATGCTTCAACGAAAACAGCGCAGACTGCTGCGCAGGCAGGTAAGGTTTCGAAAGAGGGGGATAGGGTTTAATGACAAAGAAAATAGATTTGTGGAGTCATTTGACGAGCGCGCGGTTGATTGGTTTGTTGGCACTTATTATTGGTGTTGTTGCGCAGATGGCTGGCTATTCTGGCATGCTTGTTGTGCTTGCTGGCATCATTTTGTTGGTCGCTCCAACAAAGTATTGTCAACGTCATCTTGATATGTTGGTTGAGTCGTTGAAGGGCAGAACTATTTTGCTCGTTGCATTATACGACGCATTATTTTGGTTGTTATTTTTCGGAAGCGGATACTTTATTTTGTGGCGTTTTAATATTGCCGGCCAGGTTGCGCAGGCAACTACTACTTTGACGCCGCAGGCGATGATTAATCCAGCCATGACTTTGCAGAATTTGGAGAGTGTTCGCATGCTTGCGTGGACTTTGGTGATTGGTTTGTTGATCTTATTGTTGTTCAATTTCGTGACGCATACTATTTCGCGCGCTTTGATGTGGTCTAACATTGCTGACAAGCCTTTGAACAAGTCTTTTTTCAAGCGGTTTTTTGCTGTTAATGGTGCGTGGTGGGCGTTGTGGCTCATTCCATTTTGCATTCTGGCGTTTGCTTTGGCAAAGAATCCTCAGTTGCTTGCGTTTGCTTTTATTGGCCTGCTCATAATAGCATCATATTTCACGTTGATCGTGCATGTTTTGTTCGTGATGGGCAAGAAGGTTGGCGTTTGCATCAGCCATGGTATTGCGTTTGGCATTGCAAAGTTTTACAGGTTTTTGGTTCCTTTTAGCTTTGCATTAATAGCGTACGTGATCGTGTTCCAGTTGTTTAGGATTGCAACGTATTACGCGCCTGATAGGTTGTTACAACCGCTAAGCATGCTGTTTGTTGTTTTATTCCTTGCATGGCTGCGCGTGTATTTGTACCCTGTTGTGAAAGAATTCAGTGACTAGGCCAATGACAAAATATGTTCAATCCTTCGTTTCGAGTCTTTTTCGTTTCTCCTTTTCAGGGGCGTCTAGGTAGTTTTCAGGGGTTAGAACTTTCTTTTTTGTTTCTTGTTCTAGATAAGCCTGAATGCATTTTTCGTGTTTACGCAATCTGTAAACCTCTGTTTACCATCTTCTGCTGGCAGTTTCAACTGTAAACAAATTGTTAACAGTTGGGGCTCCCTGCTCTTCAGCACTCCCCAATACTGTCGGGGGGCAGGGCTGTCAGTAAGCGCTTCAACAATATCGGTGACTGAGAAATGCCATTGGTCGTTGTGCCAAACCCTGCGAATTCTCGTTTCTTGAAATACTACTAATGCATCAGGCATAGTCATTCATTGCCCTAAAGAAAAGTAGCTTATAAGCTTCACGCCAACATGTTCAGTGAAAGCCTGTCCAAGAAGTCTTGTTTTGATATTTTTGCGCCTACGACAAATGCGGTTTTGGCTCCAACGCGTTTGAAGAAGAATTCTTTGCCCGGGTGTTTTTTCACGCCTTGTTCATATGCATCAAGGACATCTTCTCCTACGAAATAGTCTCCGCTGTCTACTTCTATTGCAATAATCTTGCCTTCATAACCTTTAAGATTTTTTTTGATCTTTTCAAAAATCTTGTTTGCTTTGGAGCTAATCATTATCTTAAGAATTACATGATGAGTTATAATCCTTTTTGCTCATTTACTAGAGGCAATGCATGGTAAGTTATTCCTTGTTCTTGCACTGAGGGGATGAATTTGGGATTCGTTACGTAACCGCCTAGTTGTACACAAAGTGTGGACAACTCATCTCGGAGATTTCACAGCCAGTTTTACCCGGTTGTTAAAGAATTTAGTGATTAGCGGTGTCCGCCATATCGTTCGTAATCACGTTGCGACATTCCTGACGAAAAGTCTCTGTCTTCATCTGGCATGTATCCTTGGTTGCCGAAGCGGACTCCCTGTTGTCTGTCGCGAGCAGGGTTGTAGTCGCTGTTGTCTGGTGGAGAACGCGCGCGCGGCATTGTCGTATAACCTCCAGCGCTCATGTAAGGATCACCATCGTCCCGTCTCTCCGTCACCGGACACCCTGTCAGTGCTGCTGCAAGTGTTAGTGGTACTAATATTCGTTTTCCTGCTTTTTGGATTAGTTCGTAAAGTGCCATATTCTTCAATATATACTTTCAAACTATTTAAATGTTTACATTAAGTCTTATACAAAACGAATTATTTGCAATATAGAAACGTTCACTGGACAAGTAGGCACAGCATATTTAAGGAATGATTTGTACATGGAATAGAATGTTTGCAAGTATGACAAGTGGGAGAACTTTATTCATGGGATTGAGAAGGGTTGCCTGTACGAAAGCCATGATATGAATGACCATTTCCCCGACGTCAGGAAAATGGTTGACATTGGCTCTGGTGCCAAGTTGAAGACATCATGCTTACAAGATATGCGCGTTATAGTAAGTGACCAAAATAGTTATACAAAGGCGTCACTTACTATATTCGCCGGACATAACTATTTTGTATAGTTATTTATGTCCGGCGCTATATTTGATTGCGCAGACCCAAGAGGAAGTAGCTTTTGCACAGAGTTATTTTGCAGTGCAGACAAGAAAGCAGGAGTTAATAGCGCAAAGGATAGCACTTGTCGAACGATTGAATGCGAGGCAAAAACTCGTTGCTTCAGAGCTTTCAAAGCGAATTAACAAAACGAAGGAAGCGAGGTGGTTACAAAATGTAACCAACTGAAATTGCTGTCTTCTGATGGCAAGCATTATCAGACAGATGTGCCACCGCAAATACAATATTCAGACTTATTCATTGGAGATTTTTTTCTTTTTCTCCGGTTCAGCGAGATAATTCTCTCTCGATGTAACTGGGCGACCTAATTCCTTCTCTGTTTCTTTCCTTGCACTGCCCGCCACTCTTCCGCCTCTTTTCGCAGCGCCTTCAACCGCTGCGTATCCCTGCGCATCCTCGTTCTTCGTGATCTCCGCAGTAAGTATTGCGTATTCTCTGTCTTCCAAAACCCCCCGTTTTCTCCATTTGTCAGTAAGCTCGTCGCGGATAGCAATCCCTCGCATTCTTTTTTCAATCCAGTCATCAGAATAACCCTTGGCTTTGTATAGTTCCCTCATACGCTTTTGCGCGAGTTCCGGATTTTCTATCTCTTGAACCCGCTGGTAGCCGACTTCTGCAAGCCATTGCTTGAATGGCTCTGCCTTGGGAGAAGGAATGGCTTGGATGATCCTGAACATATTTTTTGTGTTCGCACAGTCGGTGGCCCTTAATTTGCCGTCTTCTGCCGCTAATTTCAACTGTCCGACTTTTTCGGACACTTCAAACCCTTCATCTTGCAGTTTGATTTTCAGGTCAGACCAGTATTTTCTCGCTCTTCCCGTCTCCGTCAACGCTTCCACAATATCGACTACTGAGAACCACCACTCATCATTGAACCATGTTCTTCTGATGTTCTTGCCTTGGAAAACGACTAACGCGTTGTCTGAAACAGCCATTTCTGCCAAAACAGTACAAACCGCGCTTAATAACCTTGCGTCCATCCAAGTCCAGTGTTTAGTATGGAATTCCATTTACACTTTCTTGGGTTTTTAGATCCGTAAACCCTCCAAGAATTCCGTAAACTTTCTGACCATAAATAGGACTGGTGTCAACTGTCCGATTTTAACGTACAGTTCAAAATCTGAACAGAATTGATTGCAACTATTTCACAAATTTCACCATTGGCATTCCTGCAAAACCATCGTCGCCTGTGAGAAATTTCACGTTCATTGTTCCTGCAACCACGTAACCAAGCGCATCAACATACGATAGCTTCTTTTTGGCGTTGAGCAGCCGGAAATGAGCGGCTTCCTTGATTTTTTCCGGCTCTATTGTAACGCAAAACGGCAGGAATCGCTCAAAAACTTTCTCAGCATCCAGAGCAAGGTTTTTCTGGAGAAGAATATAATAGGTTTCATACAAGTTCATGAGCGTGGTGTATATCTGTTTCTGCACTGCATATTCACGATAACTCTCTTGTCCGAGTGCTATTGCGAGGAGCGCATACGAGTCGTAAAACAATGCGTGCTCAGTCCCATCCATTTTTTGCTTCATCTTTTAGTTGTTGAACAGACTCTTTAAGTTTGCCTTTGGCAATGCCAAAAATATCTGAAAGGTCCACTTCTTTTTCAAGCGTTACGTGTATGCGGTCTTTTGGCCGCAATTTCACTTTGCGGACAATTTCCTTCGGAATGATTACCGCTAAAGAATCTCCCCATTTCTTTATCTCGAGGTCAGTTTCCGCCATACGTATGATATTTCTCATGAGATATATAAGGTTTGCGTTTGCCAACGATTATTTGCAATATTTGACTAAATCATGCGTGCATAGCTTTTTAAATGGCCGTTCTTCATTCTCCTCAATGAATGCGGAATTACTGAACGAGTTGGTAACATCATTGACAGCAGTTCAAGCCACTTTTCGATCGCTGGAAACCTTTCCATCGCAGACCGTGACTCTCCTCAGCACTGTGCGTACGGTTCTCAAACGGCTTATCGCAGAAGAACCAAAGCCCACTGTTGATGAGCGAGAATGTCTCAGTAATCTCGAGAAAAACTTAATCCTCTTTACTTCTGCTTCTCACGGAAGAAACCTTGTGGCAGCACGCGCTGCATTCATAAGACAAGTGCTTTCGCCTTTCTTTACAGCATTGAACGCAATCGCCGCAGGCAATCCAAGATACGCAGCCTGGCTCGGCAAGCTTGCAGGATATCAACAACTCCAGAAAATGGTCGGACTATGAGCACAATCGATGAAGTATTGCAACGAGGGAATGATCTCTGCGTGACAGAGTATTACCGTATTAAAGTTGTTTCGAACAGCACTGGCATTACGGTAGAACTCACTGGCCATGAGCGTAGAAATTATCGTATTCCAAGAGGATTAGGGGGCGTTTACTTCAATGACGCGCCACTTGTACCCCAGGGAGTTTGTGCCTTCTCACAAGGACTTGAACGGTTTCTCAAAGAGAAGGAAGGTGACGCGCCTCTTGCATGTTCCGCTAGCGATGCGCTCACTGCGGTGAGGGGCTTACAGAGCGGAGCCAAAGTGTTCGCCTACGCGGCATTTGCATACCAGCGAGTGCAAGACGTATTTGGGCTTCCTCCTATTCGACTGTTGCCCACATTGGACACTGAAGCTCTCCAAGCAGTTGAGGAAAAAATCATCCAAAAACGAGAACCCCTTTGTAGCGGAGAACTCATCCGCATCAACAACATGCGGGCGCTTAAACCTTTTTTGAAACGGACCCAAGTCGCTTCATCGTATGTTTTCGACCCTGAACTTGAAATCTATCAGACAAATCTCCAAAGCGCTCACGCCTTTAAAGAAGCACTCAAAAACTTACATTAAGACATGGCTCGGCAAGCTCACAGGATATCAGCAACTCCAAAAAATGGTCGGACTATGAGCACAATCGATGAAGTATTGCAACGATTGAACGATCTCTGCGTGATAGAACAGTATCGCATTGACGCGGCTCCCACCAGCAATGGTGTTGTTATTGATCTTTGTGGAGCTGAACGTCAGCGATACTGTCTCCCTGAGGGCGTTGGAACATTTTACTTCAATGGCATCCAGCTCGAAAGCAAAGGAGTCAGGGAAATGGGAAAACGACTCAATGGTTTCATTGAAACAACAGAACTTGAGACTGCTCTTTCCTGTGATGCCAGCGCTGCACTGGGTTTGGTCTGGAGCCTGCAAAGCGGAGCAAGAGTTTTCACCTACGAAGCGCTTGCCTACCAGCAGATAGAGACTCTCTTTCAGCTTCCTTCTCTCAGAACCTGCCCACACTTGACGAACACGAGTTGAAATTTGTCGAGCGACAAATAGTAGAACGAAGAGCCGCCCTTCAACTCGGAGAACTTATCAGGATTACCAACTTACAAGCGCTCAGACCCTTTTTGACAAAAAAAGACGGCATTACTTCACATGTCTTTGACCCATCACTTGAAACCTACCAAACAGGCCTTGATGGCGCCCGCGAGTTTCGGCAGAACCTTCGCAATCTGTGTTTGCCATGACTGCTGAAATATCAAAGCAAATTTTGGAATTAATGCGGAAGAGTAGCCAGAACCGCACGGCTGAAACTTGAAAGTAAAACCAAGAAACGAGTTGTCTCACAGGAGAATTATTTAGATGTGCCTGAAAAACGCAAAAGATTGCCATTTTCATAGCAGGGATTTATTTGAACTTGACGACCAAATCATCAAGTCCGTAAACCTTCCAATAATTCCGTATACTTTCCGACGATAAAACGAAAAATATAAAAACAAACGCAAATAATTTGATGTTATGAGCGAAAGCCAAAGCAGATACAGTATTGTTGAAAGACTTACTCAGTCCAAGCTCTCCATCCTTGAATCAAGGACCCAACTGGATCTTGAGATAAAACAGCTTGAAAACGAGATAGTTACTGATGAACAACGCCTTACTCAGTGGAAGCTTGACGTGCAGGAAGACATCAAGAGAAAGATGCGGGAAGAGGAGCGCAAGATTGAGGAGAAGAAAACCACTTTGCAGATGAACAAGCAGTATCGCGATGAAAAGATCAAGATGATTAACGAGAAAATAAAAGAGATTGACAAAGCGCTTTCAGCCATTCAGGATATCAGCAAATCTAGTGCAGAAGAAGCTGGGCAGAAATAAGCAATGGCCATGTGCCTTCCAGCGGCAGGTTGAGAAAAAGCGCAATCCCATGTTGGTGCGTTATTTCATTGGGGGTTCGATTCCCCCGCCCAGATTTTCACTATGAGAAAGAGGAACAGTGCAGAATTTTGGAAAAGCCTTGAAGAGCTTCAAATAAAGCTAAGACCTTGGTTCAAGAAAGTGGAGAAGAATCCTCGCCTGATGGTCTGCGAGCTGCACAAAGCAACAAAGAAAGAAGTAAAACGTCTTCGCAAAGATCACAGCTGGAGGGCAGTGGCGTATGCAACATCGCACGGGTTGTGTTCAAACCAACTTTGCGGACAGTACCTGTGCAGATATGCCGGCGCAGATGAAAATCTGCAGGAAGAGAAAAATCGTGCGCAAGCCAAACGACTATGAAATGCAACTATTTACATCACAAGGAAAATATCACGCTAAAATTTGCACGTGGAACTTACAGGCCTGCATGCGGTGAGAACTCATTCAATACGACAAACGTCAGTGACTATCGATTGGCAGAAAGACTTCCCCATCCAGATACCTAATGCTTTCATTCTGCTACTTATAGTAATCGACTTTAATTTTCGGATGTTGTCTTCGATTACTATATTCGACAAACTTTACTCTGTTTATCCGATTATTAAAGTTTGTCTCTATACTACAACATTACAAACTAATAGTAAGCCATTTTTCAAATACAACTACCGAATAGCTTTCTCAAATTTTTCCCAGGGTTGTCTGTCCTTCGAGAAACTCATCATGGGTTATTGGCGATTTTATTCCAAATTCTGAAAGCAGATCAATGAACTCGCCGAGACTCATTTCTAATTCTTTCGCGCAGCGCCCTAATGACAGCTTGCTCTCCTTGTATTGCTGAAGGATGAAATAGCGCCATCCGTATTCTATTAATTCACGTGCTGCGGTTGATTTGTCTTTTTTCGTTCTCTGAGCTAGACTGGAAATGTGGCTTTTCTCATGCTGTTTTAGCCGTATGCTGACAACGTTATTCATGGTGGCCTCCGATTATTTTCTGCGCTGTTTTTGCAATTTCTTCAGAGTAGCGTGCGTATTTTAAGAGCCCTCTGAGTTTTATGCTTGTCTGGTCTTTTGATATCCATTTTTTTTCGAATACTTTAATCAATATGTTGAGCGCTGTTGTGAATTGGATTCCGAGTACTTTGCAGGCTTTGATTGCCTGCCGGTCATCAGTCGCCAGGACTGCCTGTGTTTTTTTTGCGAACAATACTGCTGATGCTTCGCCGTGATCCATGTTGAAGTCAAGCATGATATCTTTTAGGTTTACGCTTTCAGTAGATGAAATGATGATCCCTCCTTCATCATGAAGTTGCCGAATAATCCGCGCGTCGTCAGTGTCTTTTGTCGTCGCTTCATTCCAGACTTCTTGAGTTATTTGTATTGTCATTTTTGTGCTAAGCAACCTTAACATCGTTGTCTTCGCAAGCAAAATCAACGTTGAAGTGTCAAACACGATGATAAGTGCCATGTACTACGTTTGTAGTATTTTGTAGTATAAAAATGTTTCTCACAGACAACGTCTGCTTCCAACAACCTGCGTCCTACCACCTTCGTCCTAATACCTACACTCTACAAACTAATAGCCAACAGCCAACTACTCCACCGTTATCGTCCCTTTCATTTCAGGGTGGAAGTTACAGGAATAAGAAAAAGTTCCAGCCGTGTCAAACTTGACAGTTTTACTGCCTCCTGCTGCTATTGTGCCTGTATCAACTCCTTGTCCTGTTGCCGTGTGCGCTGTTGAGTCTTTGTTTCTCCACACTACTGTATCACCTTTTTTGATTGTTAGGGAGGGGGTGCTGAATGCGAAGACTTCTATTGATATTGTGTGTGTTTTTGGTGGTAGCGCTGTTGCGTTTGCAGGCGTGGTGGTTCTGTTGGTTGGCGTTGCGGGTTTTGCTGGCTCCGATTCTGGCTCAGTTGTTGTTACTGGCTTTTGTGCTGCTGCATCCCCTTCCTCTCCAAAGTCTTGTAATGCTTTGATTAATGCTTCTTCGTTGACGATGAAGAATGAGTCAAATGGTGGTCCTTTTGAACATTGCCCTACATCCGTGCATCGCATGCTTGAATTTCTCATTGGCGAGTTGAATGTTGGGCGATAATAATTCTCGCATGTGCTGCCGCATTCTCCTCCGCATCCTTCGAAGAAGCCGATTACTTTGCCTGCTGTTATTTTGTCTTTCCAGCCGTCGCTGCTTTGTGCATCTTGTAGGCTTTTGCAGTTTGGCCTGTTCCCGAGCGCAACATTGTCTAGATTGGATACCCTGTTGTGGGGAATTTCTTTGGCCGTGATTTCATAGTAATACTCGTCCCCGAGCCCTGCGAATGCTTTTGCGAACAAGCGCATCAGCTCGCGTCCAGGGAATGGTTCGTCTTTCATGCTCAAATAGCATGGTTGTGTTCCTTCGAAGCTGCAGTCGCTTTGGTAATATTCATTTTTGCTTACCACGACTGTATAATCCTGCTGGGGGCACCCAAGAGCGATCTGTTGTACGTCAGTGACGTTTGGGAGTTTTCCGCTGGCGGGCTTGAGTTCGCTTTCCGCATGAGCAATTGTGATGTTTCCAATTGTTGTCCATATGTTGAATCGTCCTTTGTTATTCTTGAGTGGCTGGCGTGAGAACAGGCCTTCGTATTTTGTTCCGGAAGCGTTTCCTCTGTAATCCAGGAGTTGTGTCACGGTTGTATTGAGTTCTTCTTCTGCATATCCATCACCTATGAACAGGATGTCAATTTGTTGTTCAGGGTCTGCTTGTTCAAGAAATGGCGTGCATGTTGCATTTTGAGATAAAAGCAGGGGAGCGCATGTGTATCTGAATCCAATGGGTGTTTCCTTGATTGCTGCGTAGTTCAACTTGTAACTTATTTCTGTCTCGCTCAGAAACGCGCCGATAAGCCCAACGACCGCTCCGATGACTGCCCCAAAAACTGCGCCGTACGCTGCTCCGGTTGCCCCGCCCTGAAGAATTGCGCTAACAAGGAGTCCTGTTGGACTGCCTACCAGCATGGCAACTCCTGTGGCAAGCCCGATGTTAACAGGATTTGATAGCGAGCCAAGTAAATCAGAGGTGGTTTTTTTGCTTTCAAATGCTGCAAGCGCGTTTGCCACTTCAGGAAATTCCCGGGCAAGCAGATATTCTCCTGGGCATTTGGCATTTTTTGCAACACATCCATAATCGACCGTGTCGATGCAGATTTTTTGCCTGCGCAGATTATTTATCAGTTTTTCTTTGATCGGTTTGGTGTCACCTCCGAAGAAGTCGGTGTCTACTTCGACGAGAACGTAACTGGCGAGGTCTGCTTTGGTTGGATCGCGAACTTTCATTTCTTCGAAGAAGTCAAGATATGTTGATCCGATGGCAGTGCAATTTAGTCCTACTCCTATTTGGTATTTATTTTTCAGGCAACGCAGTCCTGTCTGCTCAACGACTTTGTAACACCCACCGTCTGTGATGCATTCTTGTCCTTCTGGGCAGGGGTTGCAGTCGAATCCTGTTGGGCAGCCACAAACATCACAGTTGTTCTCTATTGTTTTGTTTGCCGTGCAGTATTTTGGTGCTTGTCCTGTTAGGCATTTTTCTGGTTTTTCGCACTGGGGCTTTGGTGGTGGCGGCGGTGCTGGCGGCGTGTATTTTGGTCCTTTTCCTGGGATGTACTCGCAGGTTCCTTTGTTGTTGTTTCTCGTCAGGATTTGTTCGCACGTACATCCTGTTGCGTCTACTTGTGTTGTTTTGCTGTCTGGGCATTGGTCTTGTGCGTCTGGGACTCCATCTAAATCCCAGTCTGGGAAGTTTACTCCAGAAGTTACTACTGGGACAACGAGGTCTACTTTTCGCACGTTTCCTTGGCTTGTTAGGAAGACTTTTTCTAGTTGGTAGTCTCCGTAGAAGAATTGTACTGGCGCTCCTACGATTCCATGGATGAGTAATGGTTTGCCTTTGAACCCGTAGCCTCCTTTTTCTCCGACTGGCGTTACTGGTATTGTGAATGCTGTTCCTGCGCTTACTGCTCGTATCGTGCCTGATGTTATTGGGTTTCCTGTTTTGCTGGTTACAAAGCCGGCGAACATGTTTGTGACCATGTCGAATTGGTCGATGAGTGGTGTTGCCTGTGCTGTCACGCTTATGCTTCCTGCGTTGTTGCCGTTTAGCGTTATGCTTCCGCTTGCTGTTGTTGTTGGGTCTAGTATGCCGTATTTGAGGCTGGCTTTTCCGTAGTCCATGCCTCCTTGTTGTACGTTGAAGTAGAGTTCTCTGCCGTATCCTCCTGAGGAGACAGCTTGTAGGTTTCCAAAGTGGCTGAATTGTCCTATGCTTAGGCTGTCTATTGTGAACGTGTCGTTTATTGCGTTTAGTGAGAAGCTTCCTTGTGTGTTGAGCGCGTCGCTTGCGAGTTCTACTGTTCCTCCTGTGAAGTTTTTGAGGCTTACTTGGAAGGAGAGTGTTCCTATTTGTCTTTGTGGGCTGTCTAACGTCATTGTGCTGCTTGCTGTGACGTCTCCGTTTGAGAAGCTTGCTGGCATTGTCGCGCCTGATATGCTTATCTGGACGCTCATGTTGCCTATGCTTGGAATGACTGATGTTTTTGATGTTGTCCCAGAAGTTGTTTGTGCAAAGCTGAATGGTGCGAATACTATTAGTATGATCAGGAATTGTGCTGAATACACAACTTTCATCCTATGCACACTCCTTGGACGTTTGCATTTCTTACTGCGAATTGGAAGCGTAATGGTGCGAGTCCTTTGCTGACTGGTTGTGCGTCGACAATGCCGATTAGTGATTCTTCTGCGAACGCGCTGGTATCCGCGTAGAGATTGATCATTTTGTCTGCTGGCGCGTATTCTTTGCAGTGTTCTTCTATTTTGTACGTTAGTCCTGTGAGGTCGTTGATGGCTATTTGTGCTGTTAGTCTGTTTGCTATTTTGTGCAGCAAGGATAATCGTAATGGCAGTATTGATGTGAAGTCAGCAAGCAGGAACGAGCTTTCTTTGCTTTCAAATAGGATAGGGTAGTATGCTTGTAATAGTATGTCGTGCGTGTCTGGCCTTATGCGTGCTTGGACCATGACGCGTTCTGGTGCATGGTCTACTTTTGTTGGCGTGAAGTTTTCTGCCTGCCAGTCTATTTCTGGCTGTGTTACTCTCAATCCTTGTGCTTGTGTGAAGTCAAGGCAGGATGGCAGGTTCACCAGGATGTAGCGTTCAAGCAATGTGTCCATTTGTTCGATTGTTTGCAGTGCAGTGTCGTTCTTATTGCCAACATAAGGAACAACTCCTACGTCTGTATAATAGTGTCTTTGCAGTCCGTCTCCGAAGTCAGCATACTTATCGTCTCCTTTTGGGTTGAGGTAGCCGCCTTGTTGTGCTAATAGATAGACCCCTTCTATGCCTACGCTTGTTATACAACTCTCAATATATTTTTCTAGAGTTGTCGGATCTATTGTTTCGAATCGTTCTGTTATTTGAAATGGTCTTTCTTCTTCTCTGGTGTACAAGTAGGTTGCAATGCCGATTGCGATTAATAGTATAATACCAAGTATGATGAATATCGTTATCTGCCCTCTTTTCATTGTTTGGAAAGAATACATTTTCTTTTATAAAGATACCGGAACCTTTACGGACGAACCTGGAGAGAATACGGAAATGACCGCGATGGGATTTTATAGAGACAAAACGAAACAGGCAAGATGCGCGTGTTGGAATGCATTGATAAGACAAAAAGAAGAATCTACCTAACGAGTGAACGATGGTCACACCTGAGCGGAGAGCACCCAGAGGTTGTGCCTTACTTAAACCAATTTGAAGAAGTTCTGAAGCAACCTTTGCAAATAACATCGTTCACTGGTGATACAACAGTTGCCTACTATTACAAGCATGCCAAGGATAGACCATGTGCTTCAAAACACTTGCTTTTGGTAGTTAAGTATTTAAACGGTGAAGGATTCATCATAACAGGATATTTTGTGAAAAAACTAAAATGAAAGGACCGTTAAGAGTTCATTATGACGAAGAAGGGGATTTTCTAGAAATTGCAGCAGGTGAACCAACACCTTCCTATGCCGAAGAAGTGCAGCCCGGGGTTTTTGTACGAAAGGATGAAACGACTGACGAAGTGAAAAGTGTAGGAATTCTTGGATTTAAGCGACGGGCAAAAGAGCAAACAGATATAGAGCTTCGTCTTCCAGTGCAGATTTCACTTTCACAATAAAAACTCGTTGATAACTCACCTCAGAATAATTCTTTGAAGCGTCGCATTTCTTTTTCGCGAGCATCCCAGTCAACGTCTTTGAGTGTGCCAAAGAAGCTGAGGATTCCTTTTTGTCTTCCCTTGCCACCCTTCACCGATTCGTTAGTTCTGCCCATAGGTGTGCGGTGGGAGCACTAATATACAAACATTACTAAAATCATACGAACAACAACCCACTAATAGCCAACAGCTAATTGAGGTTGAGGGTATCAGGTTGAATGCATTCTTCGCCCTTCTTCCTAATACCCTCGTCCTAATACCTACACCCTTCGTCCTACAAACTACTGACTACAAACTATCTTCACCCTAATACCTACACCCTTCGCCCTAATACCTTCATCCTTCCACCTTCGCCCTAGTTACCTTTAAATACTATCACACCAACCTTCTTGTTAAAAAGGGGTATTTAGTAATGGGTAAAGCACAAATTACCATATTCATAATCTTAGGGATAGTGCTGTTGTTGAGTGTTGGGATAGTTGTATATTTCGTTCAGACTCGTGAGCGTGCTGAGTTGGAGAAGGCTGTTGTTGTTCCTGAGGATGTTCGTCAGGTGTATGATTTTGTTTCTGAGTGTGTTAACCAAGTTAGCAAGGAGGGTATTATTTTGATGGGCGAGCAGGGTGGTTATTTGTACTTGCCTGGAATTATTGAAAGAACACCAACTGCGTACGTTCAGTCTGATCCGTTTGGTGTTGTTAAAACTCCTTTCTGGTATTTGGATGGTGAGGACCGCACGCCGAGTTTGGATGGCATGCAGAGGGACTTGGCTTTGTGGGTGAAGCAGGGTTTGACTGATTGTGTTGACAATTTCGCTGCTTTCACTGGCGCGTTCCAAGTTGCGCCGAAAGGAGATATTGTTCCTGTTATTGGCATTACTGATGAGGAAGTTTTGGTTCAGGTGAACTGGCCTTTGGAAGTTTCTACAAAGGAGCGGACAACTGACATTAAGGAGTTTTTCGCAAGGCATGACGTGCGACTGAAAAAATCGCATGATCTTGCTTCTAAGGTTATGAAGTATGAGAATAAGGAAGCGTGGTTTGAGAATTTGACTATTGACTTGATGAGCATGAATCCTCGTACTCCTATTAGCGGGATGGAGTTTTTCTGTGGTACTAAAAAGTGGTTTTTGCCTGAGGTGAAAAGAGAGTTGCAGCAGATGTTGTATTATAATTTGCCGAACATTCGTGTTGCGAATGCTTTTGCTCCTCCTCCTTTGGCGAGCGAGCGTACTTATGAGAAGTTGAAGGATGAGGCTGCGAAGATCAGGAGTTCTTTGGAAGCTGGCAAGGAGCCGAAGTTTCCGAAGAATGTTCCTGATGATGTTTTCGAGGTTAATCGTATGACTCTTGATGTTGGTGCCGAGGAGTCTGATTTGAGGCCTGCTTTTATTTATTATCCTGATTGGAATTTATTGATGAATGCGCAGCCGAGCAGGGGCGGCATGTTGAGTACCGCTAATATGAAGGGTCCGAAGAAGTACCTGCGTTTTGTTTGTTTGAACCAGTGGCATTTTGCTTATGATCTGATTTATCCTGTTAAGTTTACTGTGCGTGATGATACTGCGTTCAATGGTGACGGTTTTGTTTTTAGCATGGCTTTCCCGGTTATTGTGCAGGATAATGCTCCCAGCAGGGTGTTTTTTGGCTTGCGGAAGTTTGTTGTCCCGCCTACTGCTGTTGATTTTTGTACGAACTTTGGCTCAAGAGCTGTTGATGTTCGTGCAAGGGGGTTCATTGAGGGCAGTCCGATTGCTGAGGAGTTGGAGGATGTGAACATCACGTATCGTTGTGTTAATCAGGAGTGTGTTTTGGGCAGGACTTTGAGTGATGGTTCTGGTGCTATTCGTTTTGTTTCTTACTTGCCTGAGGGTTGCAGTTCTCCTGTGATTATTGGTCAGAAGGATGGCTACTTGCCGGCTGAGTTGCAGGCGACTGGTGATCGTGTTGATTTGGAGCTTACAAAGTTGAAGAAGATGCAGTATTCGATTATGATTCATCCGTATTATGAGGAGGTTGCGAGGGACAATCCTTTGGTTGCACGACAACAGAGATGGCTTGAGGGGCAGACTTATTCGAAGTTTACCAAGACCATGCATGCTACTGTTTATTTGACTGAGCGGAAGAGTGGGTTTGAGCAGTATTTGATTTATCCTGCGAGTGGCCAGCAATTTACTTCTGAAAAGGTTTCTGGCATTCCCGAGTACTTGTCTGACGAGGTTAGTTTTGTGTATGGTGATGCTGCTTACGATATTGACGTAATGTTGTTCAAGGGCGATACTGTTGTTGGGGGCTATCATGCTGAGAACATTTCAGTTTCGTTTGACGATCTTGCGACTGCTAATAACGTGATTTTGCACGTTGTTGAATACAGGCCTTTGCCTGAGCAACCGCACCAGCAGGCTGGAATGTTCCTGTTCTTGCAGGAGCGTGGAACTTATGAAGACAAGCCGTATTGGAAGGTGTTGAAGCCAACATTTACGTAATATGAGAGCACGAAGGTTTAAGGCGGAAGGGAGAAGGCGGAAGGAGGAATATTGCTGTTCTTCACCCTTCGTCCTTCACCCTTCGCCCTTCATCCTTCATCCTTCACCCTACAAACTACCAACTTTAAGCCTATTGATGCTCTGGCTTATCGTTCTGATGCCTGTGGTTGACGCGCAGGCGAACGCGAGTCCTGATGTTGTTGCTGCCGTGTTGGAAGTTCGTGATGTTTTGTTGACGTTTGAGAATGAGACTACAATAATTTCTTGGTCGACTAATGTTCCTGCTACAAGCAGTGTTGATTTTGGTTTTGATATTAGGTTGAGTAATAATTCGAATGATACTGTGTTGAAGACTGGGCATTCTGTTATTTTGAAGACCGTGCAGGGAACTCGTTATTTCTATCGCGTGTCTAGTTGTGACGCGTCTGGTGCGTGTAAGAGTATGCCTGTTGGGACGTTCTTCGCGGGAAGGTTGTTTGTTGACGCTGACCTTCCTCGTTTTGTGCGTTCTAACAATATTGACATTCCTGGCAGGACTCGTCCTGGCGCGCTTGTTGCTATTTCCGTGAATGGTATCGAGATTAGGAAGGGCAAGATTGAGAAGAGTGATTTTATCTTCAGGAGCGTGCAGTTGGGCAAGGTTAGCAATAATGTTAGCGTGTCTGCTACTTTAGGCAATGAGAGCGTGCAAAGGTTGTACGTTGTTGATGTTGATGACGCCCCTCCTCGATTGAATGTTTCTGTTAGTCCGACTGCTACTGTTAGTACTTTTACTGCGAACGTTACTGTTAGTGAGCCTGTGAACTTGTCTGTTGAGGTTAAGCCTTCTGGTGCTCAGCCTTTGCGTGTTGGTGATTTGAAATCTACTGAGATTACGACGGAAAAGGTAAAGCTAACTTGGTCGAAGGTTTCGGATGCTTTGGAGTATGGTGTTTATCGTGATGATAAAAGGATAGCGGTTGTTAACACGAACGAATTTACCGATAGTGCTGTTTCTGCTGGCAAGCAGTACCAGTACCAAGTTAGTGGTGTTTCCGAGCAGTGTGTTGAGGGTGACAAGTCTGATGTTGCTACCGCCACTATTCCGACTGGAACTGCTCGTCAGGATGTTGTTCAGGAGGCTCGTTTTTCTTGTGAGCGCCCTAAGCAGGAGTTGGTGTTGGCTGCTGGCAAGTCTAGCGTGCCTGTGCAATTGCGCGTTGGTGAGAACTTGATCACGTTTACTGTTGTTGACAAGGCGGGTTTTGTTACTAGCGTCGAGGAGCGCGTGTTGTTTGATACTGGCGCTCCAAGTTTTAAGGAGCATAATTTGAGGCAGTTGAGTCCTGTTTATTTTGATGTCATGCAGCGTCAGGAGACTTTGGTGAAGGGCAGGTTGTCTGAGCCGGGCAGTGTGACTTTGTTTGTTAATGGCAAGCCCCAGAAGACTGTTTTGACTGCTGCTGATGGTTCGTTTAGCATGCCTCTGAAGTTGGAGCGTAAGGCGAATTTGAGCACGAAGCCGAGGATTAGTGGTGAGAGCGGCATTAAATTCCCCAATAAGGTTCGTTTGGAGGCTTCTGATGCGGTTGGCTTTACCGCGAAGACTGAGGAGGTTGATGTTGACTTGCAGCAGTGCGGGGTTGGTTCTAAGATTAATGTTGAGCTTAGCAAGCCGTTGCCTGAGATTTTGAATCCGCGTTTGTTGGTGCAGGGCGTGCAAACTTTGGGCTTTTCGTTTAAGTACAAATATCAGGGTGGCCAGGATGGAAGGGTTGACAAGAATCAGATTAAGTTGACTCGCGTGACTTTGTCTCCTGAGGTGCAGAAGGAGTTTGATAATGGTTTGGTGTCTGTTGATTCTCGTCCGATTGGTGTTCGTTCTACTGCGCGTGGCAAAAAGGGAGAGGGTCAGGGCTATATTCAGATTCGTTTCCAGCCGATTGAGGATCCTTGGAGCCAGTTGAAAGAGTCTAAGCCTAAAGTCAAGGATGGTGTTGAGGAGGAGATGCCGAATAATGCTACTTCCTTGATGAAACAGCAGCGTATTGGTGATCATCGCAAGGGTGATTGTTTGGTCCCTGGTTTTGGTTGCATGAAGTTGTTTTTCGAGCTTGAAATTCCGTTCCAGGAGACCAGAGCTAAGGGTCCTGCTGATCCTTTGGTTAGAAGGACTCCTGAGGAGATTAAGACTGAGACTGAGTTTCAGAAGACTTGCGTGCAGATTGAAGTTCCTATTGACATTGTTATTCCGCCGAAGTATATTCCAAAAGGTTTGCTACAAGCCACGAGCGAACTGCTAACAGCCATCGTGACTGGTATTGACAAAGTGTTAAAGCCAATTGAGACTATTGGTAAGTATTTGACGTACACTTGCTTGGCAGGCCAGGCTATTTATTTTATTCCAATATTTTTGGAGAAATACAATTGTGAGTTCAGTGCCACGGTTCAGGGGATTGGTGCTGCTGCCGGTGGTGGCTCTGGCAAGTTTGATCCGAATGTTGCTGCTGCTGGCGCGTGTGATGCACAATACGATCCAAATAAAGACGACACGAAAGAAGCAAACAGCAATTGTCATTCATGTAGGAAGTCAAAGGTTGCGCGCAAGGTGATTGAGTACACTTATCGTCAGGTATGTGATCGCGTGATGTGTCCTGCTGCTCCTTCTTTGCAGTATTATTTGAAGACTTCAGGGCAGCAGAAGTTGACACCGATAGCAAGCATTCAAAATGATGGTGAATGGAAAAAGCGGTTCCCTAACGCCTATGGCGGGCAAAAAGGTGACCAGTTCTTTGTCGGCAATGATTGTGCTGCGTGGGTTGAGAAGAACAAGCGAAAGGTACAAGCTGGAGCGCGCACCCCTCCAAGATTGTTCTTCACATACAACGAGATCAAAGGTATTTATTCAGAGTGGTTGAACCACAAGTCTGACAAGTGGGAAGGGGAGCCAACAGGCGGAGCGCCAAACTGCAACGGCTTGCACCCCGCGTCCCCGGATTGTTGCGGGTTTGCGTACATGGATGAGTGGGCTTCTGCTTGCGGTGTTGGTGGCGTGACTGTTCCTGCGATTGATACGTTTGACGAGATTAAGGAGAGTACGTGTTTAAGCGCTGAGAAGGCGAACCAGCCTGGCATTCCAGGCGCTGCTGCGGGCCAGGTGGAGGAGTGCAATAGTAAGCTTAACGCGGTTGGTGGCTTTTGCGAGCCTGATGGTAGTGAGCCTCCTACGACTATTCAGGTGCGCCCGTTGGGTGGTGCTGGTGCTGCCGGTCCTGTTGCTGGTAGCGAGCTTGAGCGTTTGTCTGTAGGTCGTGAGAAGTACTTGTACATCGTGTTGTTGCCACAAAAGGCACAGACTGCTGGCGCGACAACTGGCGAGTACACTATTCGTTTGGGTTATATTGCTGAGTCGATTGAGCTTGAACGTCCTCAGCCTGGCAAACTGGCTATTACTCAGAACAGGCATCGTATTGGAAGCACGCAAATGGAAGTTGTGGAGATAGATGGTAGCGAGGACTTGCAGACGAAGTATTTCTCACAGGAGAATATTGACAAGTATAATAGCAATCCTGAGTCTTTGACTACGTTATATACGGAATTTGGAACGCGTCTTTGCCAGTCTGCTGTTACAGGCGGCACTGCTGTCACTCCGTGTCCTGTGGCTGGCAAGGAAATGTACGACCAAGTCATGGCGGTTATTGGTTCTCCGGACAAGGAGTATATCATTAAGCCGAATGAGGGCTTGGTGAATTCTTTGCGGTGTATTTGTATTCCTACTTTGCTTGCTTTCTTGAAGCGGTGGAGGAATATTCTTGCTGCTGTTCGCAACTGCATGAACACTATTTTGTTGACTGGTGATGGCCAGTCGGGTATTTGTCAGGCTGTTGTTTCTCAGCATGCTTGTGACTTGTTGTATGATGCGATTGCGTGCTTTACGCAGAAGTTCAGCACGGGCAGGGGGAGGACGCTGCAAGCGGGCGCGGGTGTTGGCAATGTGATGGGCGCGTTGACTTCTGCGGGTAGTGAGATGTCTCGTTCTGTTGAGTCAAGGTATGGTGAAACGTCGTTGTACAAGCAGATTTTTGTTGACAGGAAGTTGGTGCACAGCGTTTGTTTGTTCGCGTTTACTGGCACGTGGAATTTCGACGTTGGTGCTGCGTTTGATGCTGCTGTTGATACTGTGCCTACGAAGAGCAATGGTTTGTTATACCCTTGTACGCGTCGTTTTGTGAGCTTTAATCCTGCGTCAAAGCCTGCTGGCTTGGTTACCTGGCAGTACCAGTTTGGTTGGGGTTTTGCTGCTGGCAGCGACATCGAGGGCATTGAGCTTGTTTTGAAGTGCAGTGGCGGCTTCAAATGTCGTGAGAGTGACGGCTTCATTAGGGGCAAGTGTGATTGTGATGCTCCCAGGGAGACTGTTATTTCTCCTGATGGTTTGTCTGGCCGTTTGAAGAATGGTGCTGTTGAGAATGGTGAAGTGTTTGAGTTGATGGAAGGTGGTCCTGAGGGCAATATTCGTTATGATAAGGCGTTCTTGCGCTGGCGTTGGAATGATGGCAAGAAGACTATTGAAGACAAGACTGACGAGTGCACGATTAATCTTGATGGTGGTGGCGGCAGTATTCCAGGTGAGTGCAAGTTTGACCCGTTGGCTTTGGCATTCCGTTGCTCGCTTGCAGGCGACACTGGTGGCATTCAGTTCGTTGAAACTAAGGTTAACGCGCCGAGACAGATTTTGGTGAAACGATGAAAAAGAATAAAGCTCGAGTGTTGGCAGCGTGGCTAGCATTTGCTCTCTTGTTGAGCGTTTCCGTTCACGCGCAGACTGCAGTGTTTGCCTTGCAAGAGAAGGTTGATGTTGAGCTTCGAGTTCGTCAAGTGTTTGACCAGCCTGTTGATTTCCGTCAGAACAAGTTCGTGCAGTACAAGATTTTCAACCCTCTTGGCACCGAGGTTGCGAAGAACGAGATTTTCACACCTTTGACGCGTGATGGTGACTTTACTATTTCAACTAGGACTGATTTTGGTATTGCTCCTATTGTTAATGCTAACTGGTTTGGTCCTGCTGGTGGCAGAGGCAGTAGCTTCCAGGTGCATGCTTGGAGTTCTCGAAATCCTGATTCTGCGCGCCCCGCTATGGAGTTAATTGCAGGAACTCCGGTTATCACGCTGAACGGTCGGCCGGTTAATACGCCGTACACGTTCATGATTGAGGTTAAGAATGAGGGTGGCAGAGAGGTTTATCAGTTGTTTGGCGCGAGTGGTGGTTTGACTGTTGACCGGTCTGGCGGATTTACTGGCAAGGGTTCTGTTTTGCCTGGAAGTGCTACTGGTCCGTTGACGCAGAGAATCTCATATACTGCTAGTGCTGGTGGCGTTGTTGATCCGCGTACGCAGAGTCGAGATATAAGTCAAGCCAGCATAGAAGTGAGTCTCGCCCGTGCGCCTCTTGGCTTGCAGGCTGATGAGCGATTGCAAATTTTGGTCGTGACAGGCGCTCAAACGCAAGCCAGCCCTTGTGATAATGATCAAACTAAGAAAATTCCTCAACCGTTCAAGATCCAGTTCATATCGTTTGACGCTGATAATTTCGGCAATCCTTCTGATCAGGTTAGCATTAATCCTGCTACTGAAGAGGATGTCAAGATTGAAACTCCTTTCTTTGCCGTTTGCGCTACTGCAACTGAAATCCAAGACCTTGCTCAAGCTGCACAGACTGCTGGCCTGGCAGACCAGTTGAGGCGCGTTTCCAATGTTTTAAGTCCTTTCTTGAGCGTGCAAGAAGCTGCTGATGCAACACTGGCTCAGTTGAGAGGCAGCATCAGTGCAAGCCCGCCAACATTAACAATGCGCGAGGCTCGTTTACAACTCAGTAGATTACTTCACGATATTACTGCAAGATATGCGCGTGCTGACCAGGAGCTTGGTCCTGCAGTGCTTGATTTGACGACCGCATTTGGTAGGTTGAACCCGCTCGAGCAGGATAGCAACAGAGCTGCTATTGGTGCAGTGAATAGTTACAGAAGTACCTCGCTAACGCCTGTTGTGAACACTCTTGGAACGCTTCGTGATCGCGCTCAAGACTTGGCAGAAGAACCAACAGTCCAGAATTTGCAAGATGTCATCACTGCCGCTGACAACGCAATCCAGCCACAGACAACAAGAACAGTCCTTGACCAGATGGGCGCCCGTATTGGTGTTGCTGAGAAGATTTTCTTTATTTTCCCGAAGGCGCCTGCAACGCTTGCTGATCCGCAGGTTACAAGTTGGGAAACTGCTTGGAGGTATGATGAGAACAGGAATACAATAGTTCTTGAAGTTGCAGGTCAGCCGCGCAGGGAGTTTAGGCACACCACGCAGAACGTGCCCTTTGCGCGGTATGCATCTGGTTCAAGCGTGATGACCTTGCAATCGAATGGAGCAACCGAATTCGTATTGGAAGGCTCGCAGGTGAAGACAGTAGTGTTCTACGGAACTGATGGTAGTGTTAAAAGCAGTTTCAGCGATCCTGCAGCCATAGAAACGTCCACAGGGCCCGCACCTGGTTTTGCCGAGATGGAAAAACGAATCAGAGCGACATACCCTGAGGGTATTGCTCCTGCCACAAGAAAGCAGCAGGGACGACAAGTGGATGAGGCACAGTGCATTTCAGAGCCTGATGGCGAGTATCGCACTTGTATTCAAACTGATAATTGTCAATCGCCGTTGAGTCCTGGCGCGGCGAATTTGAAGTGCCAAGGAACGCTAAAATGTTGTGTAATACCAAGCGCAACGTACTGTAGAGGAACAAGCAACGGCTTCACATTTGAATGCAAACAACAGGCACCTTCTCCATCCGATGGCTGGATACAAAACACGGAAAAGTCATGCCCACGTGAATTAGGAGGCTGCTACAAGAAGTCGACGGCGCCTGTTTTGACTCCAATTAGCAGGCTTTCAAAGTTGAACCAGCTGAAGGAGCGGTTGGATGCAATTTACACTTATCTAACGCCATTGGCCAGAGACTTCTACGAAAGAAGCCGGGTTTCGAGAGCAGAACTTACAACTTATGGCGGCGGAACGAAGCAGGAGCAAGTTATTCGTGAGCTAACTGATGCGGCTACGTTCTTGAATGGAGAAATTGAAAAGCTGGAGACTACTTTGAGAACTCCAGTCATTTCAGGACAGGATGAGGTAGATGTTCCAAGAATAGCAGAGTTTGTCAGGGACTTAAGAACTCGCGTTGGCTTGATCAGAAGTGATGTGGCGCGTTTTAGAAACTCTGCAGACTACTTGGATATTAAGACCTTCTTTGAAAGCCAGGAGTTTTGGTTAATTCAGACCAGGACTAATATTAGAGATGCTTTGAACGTTGAATTGGCTCTTGAACTGGAAACAATACGAGGGCAAGATATTCGGATTGATGATACAGGAATCCAACCAGATTCTGTTACGTTAACAAGAGGCCAACCTGTGCGATGGATAAACCGCGGGACCAAGACAAGAGTTATTGATGGAAAACTAAGATATCAAAGCAATATTGGCGAGATCTCAAGTGACGTGGGACTTATAGAGATAGATCCAGGTAAGAAAAAATGGGAGATTTTCTATAGGGAGGGTCGTTTTGAGTATGCTGTACTTTTCAAGGACGTTAATGATCTGCACAGAGGAACAGTAACTGTTCAGAACCCTCCACATGCGTGCGAGGGAGAACTCGACCAGCCAGAGGGAGCGTCCCAGGTAAGATATCGCTATCGCTGCTTTGGAGATCCTTTATTCGCGCAAGGATACACTGAGGCACCAACTGCAGTTATCACAGGGAGAACTGAAACGCTCTATTGCTCAGTACTGTATAAGTGCTACAGACAACGCGTGACCCCCTAACCATCTCCCAAACTCTTCCCAAAATCGTTGACTTTGTTTATGAACTGCTGTCTTCGCCATTCTCGTGGAATGTAATGACAATCTTTAAATATAACTTATAACTTATACCGGTATATGCACTCAACGATAGCTGTTAAGCCTGAAACATTGGACTTGTTGCGCCATGTGAAGGAGGAAGTGGAAGCAGAGTCTTTTGATGAAGTTATCCGAAAGCTCGTCCTGCATATGAAAAGGCCAAAGAAGTCAATGTTTGGCGTTCTGAAGGGCGTGAAGGCAAAGTTTGTGAGGGAGGAGCTTGACCGTTTTGATTGACAGCTGGGCGTGGATTGAGTATTTCAAAGGAACAAAGTTTGGCGATCGTGCAAAGGAATTTATCGAGGGCAATGAAGAGGTGATTGCGAGCGCGATGAATGTTGCGGAAGTTTACCATTTTTTGTTGAAAAACAAGCCGGCAGAAGCTGACTCGCTGATGGCATTCATGCTCAAGACGTCGTTCGTTATCACCATTGGCGACAAAATTGCCTTGCAGGGTGCAAGGAATAAATACGAGAAGCGTTTGGGCATGGCTGATGCGATCATCCTTGCCACTTCAAAAATGCACGGAGCAAAACTTGTGACTGGCGATGACGACTTGAAAAACGAAAAGGAAGTGGTCTTCATTGGCTAACCTTTCTCAAACCCTCCCAAAAGCATGGACGTTGTTCGCTAAGAACAAGAAGTTGTTAGTTCTTGCAGTATTAATCGAACTATTATTTGTCTTCTCATTGGTTTACGTTCATTACACTTTTTTCTTGCCAACTACAGACGCGGCATTGAAAGCAGGAAAAGTCATGCAAGAAGCGTTGACAGATCTTCCTGAATCAGAGGTTTACCAGCTGGATAGTCTTTTAGCTGATAATCCTGAGTTTATGGCTTCGTATTATGTGTTGTTAGAGAATATTCTGTACTTCTTGTTATCCTGTCTATTATTAGGTATTGTGTTTAAGGGTTTGTTGTGGTGGTTGGCGAATGGGTGTGTGAAAAAGACAGACTTGAGAAAGTACTGGTTGAAGTTTGCTGGCTTGAGTGTTTTCTGGTTTTTCATGTTCATGCTTGCGTTATTGTTGTATGGCTGGTTGACTGGTGGTTCTGCGACTATCCTCCCAGTAACGTCTTCAACCACTGCGTCTGTATTGTTCATTGTGCTACTGGCAGTCATTCTCTACTTCGCTCAGGTTAGTTTTGCATTGGCTGCAGAAAGCAACACCTTTAAGAACACGTTTCTCTTGGGAATTCAAAAAAGGCGCGTGTTAGTATTCACAGTCAACCTGTTAGTCACGTTCGTAGCGTTGACGTTGCCGTTGAACTGGCTCACGACATTGCCTTTGTTGTCGTTGGCGATTGCAATACTAATATCATTTCCAGCATTGCATTTTGCTAGGATTCACATGGTGGTTGCATGGAATGACAAAAATCTCCGCCGAACCGCTTACTGATTTGAGCATTGCCTAATTAAGCGCGTCATCGCTCGAGATCAAGAATGTTCTTTCTACGCTCAATGATCATCCTGCATTCGTGCAACAAGCCCATGCCTAACAAAGAGAGGTCGGTGTCCGTAGCAACAATGAAGACTTCTTTCTCCTCTGAAAACCAATTTATATTGCTGATGTAAACTTTTGTTTTTGCAGTATCGCCATCAGCAGTCACATAATCAGCCGTGCCAACATCTTGCAATCCTAATTGAGCAATCAGGTTCTTTGGAATCAGAAGCTGACCGTTAAAACCTGTATCCACCAAGCACTCCACTTCTTGACCGGAAACATGCAATGAAATCATTGGAAGACCGAACAAAAAGCGTCCCGTGAGTTTCATATCAAAATGCACCAACAAAGTATGTTGTTTTGAATCCCACCCTTTTGAAAACAAATTTTTTATTTGGATATTTTTTCTGAGCTTTGCGATACGCGTCTAGTTCATTGTCTCCAACGAAGTACTCGCCACTAGCTTCATCTATAGCAACGAACTTACCCTTGTCGCGTATAAGTTCTGGCTCGATCTGTTTGTAAATCTCTTCGGCTTTTGACATGTGAATTCTAAGCAGACTGACCTTTAAAAATCTTTCTTGAAATTAACGAGACCATCCATACAGAACCTTTAATGAACGCATCTACCATTACACCCAAATCTTTCTATTAGAAATAGAAGATGGTTTCTACTCACAATGATCATTACAGATCACGAGCAAGATCCTCTTTGAATTAGCAACGGCATTGCCAAATGGCCACTCCCGTGCCCAGGAATACACGAAAAGAACAGCATAAACGCAACATTTTAAAAAGGCATTTTACATTGTGTGCCAAATGGCGAAAAGGATAATAATTCCGTTGGTTTTGGCGGTCGCAATAGTTGGACTGTTGGTTGTCGTTAGCAGGCAGCCTGATTTGCGTACTGTGCCTGTGCCTACTCCTGCTCCGTTGGACGTTCCAAGGGAGCTTCCATCTCCAAGGGTTGACGTTACTCCTGAACAGCCTACTCCGCGGGCGCAGGAAATCAAGGAAAAGCCTGCCGGGATTCCAGTAGAACGAGTGTTTCCTGAGGACGTTACTTTCTACGTGAATAACGTGTTCATTCCTCCTTCGACGAGTTATGAGGGGGGTAGTTTTATTCGCATTCAGCGTGATGATGTGAAGACTTTTGCTGGTAGCTTTGGTCCTTATGAGGAGGATCCAACACCGTACTTGAAGGTGGTTTTGTGCGCTGAGTTTACTGATTTTGAGGGTGCTGGTGCGTGCGAGCAGGTGCAATTGTTGTTCCGTAACCAGTACGTGAGTTTTGCAAAGGGGTATGAGTTTGATGAATATATTGGCCAACTGGCTGCAAAGGATTATGAGGCGTTTTTCATCGTGAATGTTGGCGATACCAAAGTTGCTGAAAGCAATCATGCTAGGATTAGAACCGTATAGTTTCTGGTTTTTGCCTGCAAAACTGCTGCTTTCTCCGGACAAAACCGTATTCTTTCTGGTTTTTGCATCGATGGGTTTGTAAAGGACTTTTCGCTCAATGTTTTTGCTTGCCTTGGCTCGTGGTGCTCACAAGCGGGCCCTGGCAGGCGTTTTATCAAAAGCGTGTGGATGCGACAAGGGATAACCGAAGAAGAAAAAAGAAGGCTTTAAATATGTTGAACTCTTGTTACTGCCTAATGATTAAATCGCCCCTCGATGAACGCGTGATCGCATACAATGCACGGATTCGTGGTTTTCCGCTTTTTGGCACTGAACGAATCATCGCAGAAGAGATTCTTGTTGAAGAGTTAATTGTTGGAATATTGAGAAATGTAACAGAACCACGGTATGTCGAAGGATTGCCTGTAGTTATTGCAAAAAACAGAATTGATTATGACGATCTTGTGCGACGTGCACGCCAAGAGAAAATGACAAATCATGTCGGTTGGATTTTGGATGAAGCACGTGCGGCATTTGAAAGGAAGAGAATAAGTTATGATCAAAAAATAAGCTGGGCGATTAAAACTTTGGAGAATGAAAAGCAAGAGGGCGATGTATTTTTGGACAATGATCGCGAACCCTATTGGATTGAGGATTCTAAGCAACGACGGACAGAGTGCGCAGCGAGATGGGGAGTTGTTGCGATTTATCCCAAAGAAAGTTTTGACAAAAATTTGATAACGTACAGGTGCGCACCTAATGATCGACAAGGGTAAGTTAATTGAGATCCTTCGAGAGGTTGACAGCCAGTTAAGCGATCAAGTTACCCTGATCGCGATTGGCGGAACTGCATTGAATTTGCTTGATATAAAGCAGGGAACGTATGACGTTGACCTCATGATTGAACACGATGATGTTGTGCTGAAGGCAGAAATCACCGCAATCATTTACAAACTTGGGTTTGAGACGCAGATTCAAGATAAAGGGACAGTCGTTATGTTTGACCTTCCGCCCGACTATGCATACAAATCATTAGCCTCTGAGTTCAATGCTCTTTTCAAGAACTTGAAACTTCTAGTCCTCTCACCAATTGACATACTGATAACAAAATTAGGAAGGTATGCACAAAAAGATAAGATCGATATCGAAAATATCGTGCTCAGATACAGACCAATGTGGGAAGAAATCGAGCAGCGATTTGCAATCTTCCTGGAAAAATATCATGGAAATAAAAAACAATTGCAGAAAAATTTCAATACATTCAAGAAACAATATCTGATTCTCATAAAACCAAAATGATGCTTTGTTCTGGCTATGTTCCTGGAAATATTGCAAAGCCCAACGCATAATTCTTACCACCCTTCATCCCACAACCTATGTCATGCTGCCCAATACCTTTATAAACAGCCCGTCGAAAAATAGCTGTATGAACTTTCAGGGTTTGGGAAAGGTTGATGACGTTCAGAAGTACTTAGATGAGGCTTTCAAGAACGGCATGCGTTCTGCTGAGGATGTTAGGATGAATGTTAAGGTTAGGAGCAGGGCGGATAAGAGCAGAAAGATTGAGACTGCACGGGTTTTGGCTGTTGGGAAGTCTTTGAGTTCTAGTATGGAGGCGATTGTGAGAAGCTTCCCAAGCATAGACCAACTTCCTCCTTTTTATCAGGAATTGATCAGGTGCACGATTGATTATGAGTTGTTGAAGAAGAGTCTTGGTGCTGTGAATTGGGCTCGTAAGCAGGTGCGTGACTTGATGGAACGGACTGTTAGCGATCTTGGCAAGACTACTCGTTTGGAGGTTTTCAATAAGGTGAGGGTTTCTTTCTCTGGACGAGTTTCGTCTGTTCTTAAGCAGGTTAAGAAGAACCTGGACTTTCTGGAGCAGTCTAGAAAGATAATGAAGAGCTTTCCTGCGCTTAAAACAAGTGTTCCAACGATTGTTATTGCTGGCATGCCTAACGTTGGCAAAAGCACTTTGCTTGCTGCTTTGACTGGGAGTAAGCCTGAAATTGCAACTTATCCTTTTACGACTAAGCGTTTGAATCTTGGTTATGATGAGCATGATACTCAGTTTGTTGACACTCCTGGTTTGTTGGATCGTCCTTTGCACGAGCGTAATCCGATTGAGCGCCAGGCTGCTTTGGCATTGAAACATCTTGCTAGCGCGGTTATTTTCGTTATCGACCCTACTGAGTCTTGTGGCTACGAGTTAAGGGAGCAGAAGAAGTTGTTGGAAGAGATTAAGAGGAGTTTTGGTGTGCCGTTTATTGTTGTTTCAAACAAGGCTGATACTGGCGCGTCTTATGAAAAAGCTATCAGCATAAGTGCCAAGACAGGCAGCGGAATTGATGAACTAAAGAAAGCTATTACCGTCGTAATTTCTCAGAAAGGTACACAAGAGAAACTCCTAGAATGATGTATATGCCTGCTAGGAACCAGCTTTTTGGTAGGTAGTTGTCAAGCCAGGCTTGTACAAATGGAGTTACTGGTCCGAGTTTTACAAGGTATCCCACTAGGTTTTTTTCTCCGATTAGTGCAAATGCTACTGCGAGGAATCCTGGAATTATTGTCATGAATCCTATGGCACGCACGCTGGCTTTTTTTGAGCGGGTAAACAAGAAGACTGTAATGAAGCTTGCAATGATGAGAAAGAGTGCTGCGAGGAGTCCGTATTTTGCTGCCATGAGTTGTTGTGGGCTGAGCACCATTGGTATTAGTGGAATTAGCGCTGTTAGTCCTGCGACGTATAGTATGCGCGCTATTGCTAGTACTGCTTGGTATTCGACCTCTTTGACAACAGTCATATTGTGAAAGATAACACATTTGGTTTAAAAAAGTTGGGGAAAAGTTTTTATTACTGATGTCCATAATGAATCACGAGGTGACTTAATGGCAGATGTTCAGGAGAATCTTGCGCGGCTTGTTGGCTTATTGCTCACGTTGACTGGTGTTGTTGGTTTTTTGATGGCTGATTATTTGTTGGTTTTTGGCGTTAATGCTTTGCACAACGTGATCCATCTAGTGACTGGCTTGTTGGGGATCTGGGCTGGCTTTATTTCAGGCGTGCATGCACGCGACTATAACAAATGGCTTGGCTTGGTTTATGTTGTTGTTGGCGTTATTGGCTTTGTATTGCCGAGTTTGATGGCTGAGTTGTTGAATATTAATCTGGCTGATAACTTGCTTCACTTGGTGCTTGGTGGAGTTATGGCTTATGTTGGTTTTAAACTGCATCCTGAGCCAATCTAGTTCTTCTGCCTACATCCTTCCGCCTTCATCCTTCACTTTTTTATACTTGTTCTTTTTCCATTAATTGATGAACGTCATTGCAGATTTGCACTTGCATAGTCGTTTTTCAAGGGCGTGTAGCAACCAGCTGACTATTCCTAATTTGGAGAAGTTTGCAAGGTTAAAGGGCGTTACTTTGCTTGGCACTGGTGATTTTCAGCATCCCAAGTGGCTTCCTGAGCTGAAGGAGCAATTGACAGATAACGGAAAGGGTGTCTTGCTGTCAAAGTCTGGCTATCCGTTTGTTTTGCAGACCGAGATTAGCTTGATTTATTCTCAGGATGGTAAGGGCAGGCGGGTGCATAACGTGATTCTTGCTCCGAGTTTTGATGTTGCCGACCAGATCGTGGAATATCTTGGCAGCAAGGGTCGTCTAGATTACGATGGCCGGCCTATTTTCAAGGTTTCTTGCGCAGAACTTGTTGAGAATTTGAAGGAAATCAGCGATGCCATCGAGATCATTCCTGCTCATGCGTGGACTCCTTGGTTTAGCGTTTTTGGTAGCATGTCTGGTTTTGATAGTTTGCAGGCTGCTTTCCTGGACCAAACAAAGCACATTCACGCAATCGAAACTGGTTTGTCTGCTGATCCGGGTATGAATTGGCGACTGTCCAAGCTGGACCACATCACGCTTATCTCAAGCTCAGATGCGCATTCGCACTGGCCTTGGCGTATTGGTCGCGAGGCTACTGTTTTTGATATGAACGAGCTTGGCTATCACGAGTTGATAAAAGCCGTTCGTGAGAACAAAGTCATAGAAACTTTGGAGTTTTATCCTGAGGAGGGGAAGTATCATTTTGATGGTCATCGTGCTTGTGGAACTTGTCTTTCTCCAAGCGAGAGTTTGGCTTTGAAAAAGACCTGTCCTAAGTGTCGTTCCCCTGTTACTGTGGGGGTTGCGTCAAGGGTTGAGGCTCTCGCTGACAGGGAAGCGGGCATAAAGCCTGCAAACGCAAGGCCTTTTAGGAATCTGATTCCTTTGTCTGAGAGTATCGGGCATGTGTTGGGTGTTCCTGTTGCGAGCAAGAAGGTTTGGGAGCAGTATATGAAGTTGGTGCAAGCTTTTGGCAATGAGATTGCTGTTCTTTCTGCGCCTTTTGAACAGCTTTGCAAGCATGTTGATGAAAGGCTGGCAAAAGTTATTAGTAAAACGGGCTCTGTTCAGTGGAAACCAGGATATGATGGCGAGTATGGGGTTCCATTGTTTGAGGGCATAGTGCATAAAGAGCGCAAACCTGTCGTTAAGAAGCCAGTACAGCGAGGTATTGGCAATTATCTGTAGGTGTTTTGTCTTTTTCTGATTATCAGCGCGGCAAGAATTATGCTGAGTCCTATGACTGCTGCTGCTTTTGTATAATCGTTTGTGACTATGGTTTGTGTTATGTTTGGATATTCGTGGCAGACAAAGTCGCTTCCGCAGTAGCGAGTGCTGGCGCAGTCGCTGTTTTGCTTGCATTCTTTATTGGCGTCAACGTATTTTAGTATTGCTGTGCTTCCTGCAATGCTGCACGCTATGATGAACAGAACTAGTATTGCTCCGTAAAAAAATTCTCCCATATGCCCCCGCCTTGAGAAGTTGTATTTAAATTTACTCTATTAAATGGGTGTGGGACAGAATTGATCTATCCTAGCCAGTAGAGATTGTGCCACAGGGACGTGAGCAGGTTGGCAGTGTCTATTCTATCTTGCCTTTTCTGTCCC
>JACQMY010000040.1 GCA_016203305.1 Candidatus Woesearchaeota archaeon | reverse complement strand
GGTCTCAGCCGCGAGAGGGCCGAATACTTGACCGGACTATACTACCCCGGCGTGGCCCGTAGTCGTTGGCTTCTCTGCGCTCGGCACGAGAGGCAACGCGGGCATTGAAAGCGGTAGGCGGGCTGTTTAAAAAGCTATCGTAGAACTAACTCGTCTGCTCTTCACTATACCTTTCCCTGCATACAGTGTGGCATGGTCGTGGTGTTCCGTCATATCTGTCTTTGCACTCGCGTGCACAATCGTAGCTTAAATTTGGTCCATCTGGGCCGCCGCAGCGTCCGTCTTCTCTGCAATATCCACTCAGGCATTGCTTGTCACTGCTACAAGTATCGCCTAGTGGTAATCTAGTCAACGCACACAGTCCTTGCATGCATGTTGCTGGTCTTAAGCAATTGCAATCAGTAGTGCACGCTTCTCCAACAGAGCGTGTTCCTTCGCAGGGTGTCATGACAACGTCTGTTGGTGGTGCAAATACTGGTTCTGGTGTTTGCGCGCAGGCAAGCAGGATTAGCAATAGTAGAGCATACTTCATACCTGCTGGTGAGTAGGGCGTGGTTTATATGCTTTTTGACGAATAAGAAAAAGAAAAAAATGCGCTTAGTCGCGCTCGATGCTGTAGACTTCCTTCAATGCTACAACAAATCCTGCTGCGCTTGTGAAGGCGATGTACGCTCCTAGGATGTTGGAGAGTGTTGCTCCGAATGCGTCCTTGAGCGCTAGTCCTGCAACGATTAATACTAGTGTTGCTAGCAGGAATCTTCCTGCTTCTTTGCCCGTGACGTTCAATAGTCCTACGAGCAGACCGAGCACGAGTAGTACTACTACTCCTGTTGTTCCGACTTGTACCCATCCTGCAGCTATTGAGATTATCAATCCTGCTAGGAAGGCTATTCTTCCGATCATTTCCATTTTTCACCCCTCTTAATGGTATTGGTTCATTATATGAAGAAGTACTTTAAAAATCTTACTCCGAAGGGAGTACTTCCAGGATGGTGGCCCCCAGGATTATCTTGTCTCCTGGGCCGATTCGTATGAGCTCATCTTCTTGTTTTGGCTGTGGCTTTTTGCTTAGGACTTTAATACCTTTGCTGCTGCCCAGGTCTTGAATGTAGTACTCGTTTCCGTTTGTTTTTTTCTCAATTATTCTGGCATGGATGCGTGAAACGTTTGGGTCGTCAAGTACGATCATGTTTGTTTCTTGTCTGCCGATGGTGAGTGGGAACTTTGAAAATTCGATGTAGCGCAGGGGGTAGAACGAAATGAATGATTCTGCGATATGTGGGCGTTTTGCAAGTTCTTTTGGATCCATCAGTTCGTAGTCTCTGTACCATGTTCCTTGCAATATTTTCAGTCTTAGTGTCATTTTTCGCCTCAGTGTCAAAACTGGAATGCTCTTTGCACTACTTCTGATAGTGCGGGATGTACGTGTACTGCATCAACTATGCCTTTCGCGCCTAGTTTTGCTTTCATTGCTACAATGACTTCGTGTATTAACATGCTCGCATCTGGTCCGATTATGTGGCATCCTAGGATTTCGCGCGTGTTTGGATCAACTAGTACTTTTACAAATCCGTCTTCTTCTTGTATTGCTGCTCCGTACCCAGTTTCTCTATAATAGTGCACGTTCTTGGCATATTTTTTATTCTCTTCAATTAGTTCGTCTTCTGTTTTTCCAACAGATGCTACTTGTGGTGAGCTAAACGCAGCGTGTGGCATGGCAGAATAGTCAACAGGGATTTTCTTGCCGAATGAGTTTTGTATTGCGTATCCTGCTTCCAGGTTTGCGCTGTGTTTGAACATATATATGCCTGCTATGTCTCCTATTGCCCAGATTCCTGGCACGTTTGTTTCCAAATATGCATTAACTTTGACAAATCCTTTGTCCGTGAGCTCAATCCCTCCTGCTTTGCAGTTCAACAAGTCTGTGTTTGGTTGTCTTCCTGCTGCGACGAGTAGTTGTTCCCCAAGGATTGTTTTCTTTTTTCCGTTGACTTCAATATCTGCAGCTATTTGTTTTGCTTTTTTGTAAACTTGCTTTGTTGTTGCGTTGAAGATGATGTTGTATTTTTGTCGTGCTATGCGTGTGAATGTTTGCGCGATTTCTGTGTCTTCATTGCTCATTAGAAGGTTGTTGCGTTGTAAAATGGTGACTTTTGTTCCTAAGCTTCCGTAGAAGTGTGCGAGTTCTGTTCCGATGTAGCCGCCACCTATAATGGTTAAAGTTTTTGGCTGTTTTTTCAGGCGTAATGCTTCATCAGAGGTCAGGTATGGAACCTCTTTCAATCCTGGTATTGGCGGGATGCTTGGGCGTGCTCCTGCGCAGATAAAGATTTTGTCTGCAGTGATTATTTCTTTTCCAACAAGCAGTTCTTTCTTGCCGATGAACTGTGCGTATTCTTTGTACGCGGTTAAGTTTTTGGATTTTTTGTTTGCCTGCTCAATCTGTCTGGAATCTTCATCTATTAGTTTGTTGACGCGCGAAACGATTTTCGCCCAATCAACTTTTGTTGCCTTGCCAGTTATTCCAAACTTTTGGCTTGTGCGGATTGTTTCCATTACGTCAGCCGATTGGATTAACATCTTGCTTGGTATGCATCCTCTGTTCAAGCAAGTGCCCCCAAATGGTCCTGGCTCGATAATTGCTGTTTTTAGTCCTTGTGCTGCTGCGAAAGAACTAATCTCAAGTCCTGATCCTGCTCCTATAACGATGACATCAAAATACCTCTTTTTCACAAGTGATCATATTCGCGGTGGTTTATAAATTTGTGCAAAAGTTCTTAAAGGTGCAACATTAAGACTGCATATGAGATTTGTTGCTTTGTTATTGTTGTTGGCTGCTTGTTCTTCTCCTGTTTCCTTTCAACTTGTTGACCGCCAGGGTGTTGCTGGCCAGGCAAGATTGTCCGGCCATGATGAGGGTTCTTTGTTGCAGTTGCGTGTTTTCAACATGCCTTCTGGACAGCATGGTTTGCACATTCATGAGTTTGGCGAGTGTGTTTTGCCTGATTTCTCTTCTGCTGGCGCACATTATAATCCTGAGGGTAGAAAGCATGGCTTGCAAAACTTAGAGGGTTATCATGCTGGTGATTTGCCGAATCTTGAAGTGAATGAAGGCATTGGTGTTATGGATGTTGTTGTTCCTGTTTCGTTGAGGGAGTTGAAAGGCAAATCCATTGTTATCCATCAGAATGCAGATGACATGGTCACGGATCAGTCTGGCAATAGTGGTGCGAGAATCGCTTGTGGAGTTATTGAATAATCACTCTGGTTGCGGTGGCGCGTGGCCGTGTTTTTCGTCAGTAGCTTTTGAGGGCGTTTCTTCTGGCAATTGTATTCCATAAGTTTTGCAGAGTTCGCGCGCAGTTTCGTATAGGGTTCTATTTCTTAACTTACTCAAATCCCCTACTTCGATGTTTCCGCGTAATTGCTCGAGTGGTTTGAATTCTGTTTTTGCTGCCGCTTCAGCTGCTCGCAGCAGGTAAACGCAGATGAGTCCACTGTTGGTTCTGAGCATCTGCAGTGTTCCTTCATGCGTACAATGGCTGTTTGCATTAACTACGTAAGCGACGTGTGCGTAATGTATGCCCAGTTCTATTGCGAGTGTTGCTTCTGGTGCCGCCATTCCGATGACATGTCCTTTCTCAGTTAGCTGTCTGCTTTCTGCGTGTGTTGCAAACCTATCTCCAGGTATTGCGACGTATGTTCCTGCGTTTACCATTCTTCCGCTGAACTCGTCCCCTGTGGCCGCGTCAAGGAGTATTTTTCTAAGGTCCGGAGAGTATGGCGGGTTAGGATTTAGGTGTACTATGAATCCGTCTCCAAATAGATTGTCATCTCTTCCAGTGCAATCTGCGAGGTCGTCCGGTATTACGAGCGAGTCTAGGCTGATGTACTCGCGCATGCTTCCGACTGCTGAGAAGCCGATGACGGCTTTTGCGCCCAGTCGTTTTGCTGCTATCATGTTCGCTCCGTACTGTGTTCTTGATGGGGAATGTAGGTCCTGTGATCCTTCGCGTGAGATTACAATGATATTCCCTTTAATTTTGTATTCAACTGCTCCGTGTCCAGCTAAAGTGATGTGGTTTGTTAGGCAGTGTTTCCACTCTTGTTTTTCTAGAAGTCTGTCTGCGATCTCTTTTTGTGCTATTATTGTGACTTTTGTCGGTTCGTTAATAAGCGAAATATTACTCACCATTGGCATGTCGTCAGAAGATTGTTTTTAAGCTTATAGCAAGTTGAGTAAATAGTTGAATGCACTCTGAAAAAGATAAAATAAAAAATGAAAAATTAGCAGCTGCCGCAACTGTGCATCGCTTGCTCTTCTGCTTTTTTGCCCTTCTTTGGCTTTTTCTGTTGTTCTTGGTTCATTTCCATTTAGCGCCACCTCCAATGTTTTTTTGTCTGAAATGGGTTTATTAAGTTTGCCGTTTGGCTTGTCCAGTGAGATGGTTATTGAAGATAGAAAGTTAGGCACTACTGCGGAAAGTCGGGGTCTCTGCTGAGAAAGAGCGCATAATCATCGTGATGAGTGGCCAGCTCAGTTTCTTTCAAGCGTTCTTGCAGATCTTCAAGTCTGCAGCTTGGAACGTAAAACGTGAATTTTGCGCGATCGTGAACATTTCCACTCTTTGTTTGGACTTGTGCAGGTTGTATACATAGGTCTCTTGGTTCAAAGCAGGCAATCACTCTGCGCGCTTCCTCCTCTCTGTCCGGATCAATGTAGATTGTTGCGCGCCTGTGTCTTAGTGGCGGCAGTTCAACATCTTTGTAAAGGAATTGCGGTTCTTGTTCTTTCGTGCATTTGTATCGGTCAAATTCCCGAGCAGTCAAGTGATGTTCAAGATCTTTTTCATCTACTTCAGTGAATGGAAGTCTTGCATATTGGAGGTGTAGTGCCTCAAATGGGGGCACGAATAATAAAATGTCTCCATTCTTTGTGTTAAAGGGAGTTTTATCTCTGACTACTTTGATAGCTTGCTCGTAGTCATGGCGGTTTGTAAAGAGGAGTAGCACCATTTCAAGAACGCGCACGCATTTTGTTTAAAAGGGTTGCGACACGGGAAGTTTTAAAAAGCAGGCGAGTGCTTGTTTTTCATAATGCTGTGGTCGCATAACTCGGTATTGCACAGGCCTGGAATTTCATTCCCGCGAGCCTGACCCGCAAGGGTATCCCGGTTCAAATCCGGGCCACAGCGTATGTGCGCAATTGAACGAAAGGGAGGACTGTTACGGATTTGAACCGGATCCCGGTTCATCGCGGAAATCGTGAAACGATTTCCGGGAACTTGCCAAAAAGCTCTGCTTTTGGCAAGTAATCCGGGCCACAGCGTATGTCAGAACGTATAGACTTGGTTGACGAAAACGATCGGGTTATTGCTACTTGTCCACGTGATCATCCGATGCGGCGTCACTACATCATGCGCAATGTTGTTGTTTGCCTGGAGGACGATGGCCGGCATGTTTTGCAGGTGCGTGCAGAGGGCAGGATTTTTGCCGGTTGTTATGATTTTGCCGCGTGTGGAGCTGTGCATGCAGGTGAAACTTACGCGCAGGCAGCAGTGAGAGAATTGGAAGAAGAGCTTGGAGTTTCATGCCCGCTTGACTTTTTAGGGAAGAGGTTGCGCATTATTGTGATGGGTGGTCAGCAGCAAAGAATATTCACTGGCTTGTTTCACGTTAAGTATACTGGTGTTTATGTTCCAAACCCAATAGAGGTCTCAGAAATCGTTCACAGATCTGCTGCCGAGATTGAAGAAATGATTCGATCACGAGCCAGGGGGATTGAGGACTATTTTGTTGAGGAGTGGATGTTATTCAAAGAGTTGAAGGGAAATTAATTATTTTCGCATGCCAAACATCCATCTTCTTTTCTTGTCTTTGTGGCCGTGCCATCTTTGCAGGAATGTTCTGACGGGCAGTAAGTGTTTTGGTCCGTATTCTGGATCGATTAAGTGAATTCTCTGGTCTATTTTTCTAACAATGGCGTAATGTCCGCATTTTTCTTCAGGAAGGTAATATGCTATGATTACTATGTACGTTTTTGACAACCTTTTCAGATCCGCAAGTGTTGAGTTTCTGTTCACGACATAGTTGAGTGTGTATTTTTCTGCAAGCGCGGGGAATTCTTTGTACCAAGTTCCAACTTTTGGCGCGCTGCCCATGAGTTTGGCAAGCTGTTTTTCTGTTTTGTTGATTCCAAGTGCTGTCAATGCCATTCGCATGCAGGCTGCGCCGCAAGTGTAGTCTGTTTGTTGTTTGTAGTATGGAATCATGGTGTGTGAGAATACAAAATTTTTTATAAGCTTTTGCTGGAATTCGCCTTATGAAGATTGAAATTGTGCGAAGGCGCGAGTTGATTCGTGATCTTTTCAACCGTGGGGACTTTCGAGAGTTGGCTTCTTTTGGGATTGAGAGGATTGCAGAGCCGGCTGTTGGCGATTGTGGGCATTATGTTCTGAATGAGCTTGGCTTTCGGGCAAGCCAGACAGAGATTGACGCTCTTAGGAAGGTGCCGCGGGTGTTTCAAAGGGTCGAGGGTGTTGTTTTTTACAGGAATCAAGATCCTGTTCCGCTGCATTATGGTTTTTTTGATGGCAACAGAGTGATCTCAAAATGGTATTTGCCTCGTGACGGGAATGATAAAAGGGATAAATGGCCTGTAATGAGGCATGCGTTGGAAGATGTTCCACCTGAGTATGGCATGATTGCAGAGTTTCAGAGCAGGGATAAAGTAAGAGGGTATATTCAAGATGCACTGCATTTTCGCTTATTTGAACTTGATTAGATGTTTTCTATTGCGTCAACCAGCTCTTCTGGCTTGTGAACGACTAAGTCTGCATCTCTGAGTTTTTCTTCAGAGTGGTATCCCCAGGTTACGGCTATTATCTTTGCTCCTGCCTGTCTACCTTCGATGATATCACCTTTTGTGTCTCCAACATAGATCAGCGTTGCTTTTGGATGGTCTTTTTGGATTTGTTGCAACTTTTTGACTTTGCTGGTTTCAATGTCTGCTCCGATTACTGATTTTACAGGAATGTTATGCAGATCAAGATATTTTTTAACAACAGGAGTCATGTTTGAAGTGATGACTATTAATGCGTGTTTTTCGTGTATTGTTTCTAGTGCTTGTTCGATGCCGGGGAATAGTTTGATTTTTTCCATTCTTTTTGGCAGCACTGCTGTGAGTTCTTTTACCAACAGGGGAATTTCTTTTTTTGGAAATCCATGTTCTACAATTGCTTGGTAGAAGTTTTCATCGAACAAGTTTACAAAGTCTTTCTCGCTTTTGATGTTCACGCCGTGTTTTGCGGCGAGTTGTTTGCAAACAGGATAGATCTCGTCCAGGCTATCCGCGATTACTCCGTCAAAATCCAGTATGATAACTTTCATCATTCCTCTTTCATGGCGGTGGCGTGATTCCCACGAAGCTCGTGTAACGTGCGAGTGGGTCCCGACAAGCTATGCTTGTCGCGATGGACACGCGAGTTCAAATCTCTGTCTACTATGGCGGTGAGGAGATTTGAACTCCCGACAACCGGCTTATGAAACCGGTGCTCTGCCAGGCTGAGCTACACCGCCGGACTGTGACCGGCGACAAGCCAATCGTTGATTGGCGCTGCCACCGCAGTTTGTGAGGCGCTCACCTTTCTATCAGCTTGCGCCGAACATACAAGATGGTCTTGGCGACCTTTGGTCGACAATACCACCTAATAACAGGAGAAGGCATGATGTTGCTTTAAAAAGGTTATTGCGGAATAATGCGGACGGGTATTCCGTGTGCGAGTTTTTCGCGTTCTTGTCGCACCCAGTCTTGGTATCCGGAGGTCACTTCTGAATAACGGCGGACTTCCTCTCCTTCAATGTATGCAGGGTCGATGTATCTGAATTTTGCGTGCATTACTAGGTCAGGTTTTTGTTGATCAACGACAACGTTTATTCCTCTGTCTAACATGCAGAGTGCCGTTCGTATTTCTGGAATGTCCATCGCTCTTAGCTTGTTGACAACTGCGCGGTCTCCGTCGCGTAGTTCGTCGAGTGTGAGCTTTTTTACTTTGAATGCTGCTTTGAGCGCGTCAGCGACAAGATAGTGTCGTGCATGATTTTCTGGTCCTGCCCATCTTGTCTCTTGTAAGTGTGCGTAGAGTTGGAAGAATTTGCGTGCTGAGTTGTATGAGTCAAGAACAAGCCTGTTTCCATGTGCTTTGACTGTTTTTGCGAGTTGTCGTGAGAGTGCTTTATAGTCTTGAAGTCCTGATCTTAGTGTGTAGTCTACTCTATCCGCGCATAATGTCGGTGCGGGTTGCTCGAGCAGAGGAAATTCTTCGCAGTTTGTGGCACAAGTTACCGGCAAGTCATATCTTTTAAGAATTTGCGGAATGTCAGTGCTGAGTACGTATTCTGCATGGATGCTGTCTTGGTATCCTTCTGTTGTCGCGCTGCCGAGTGCAAGGTCAACAGTGTGCGAGAATGCAGTGTGGGAGACGTCGTGTGTTAGTCCAGCAATTTGTTCTTCGATAGAGGCGCCTACGCTGCGGAGCATTAGCATTACGCCAACGCAATGGTCATATCTCGTGCATACTGTGTGCGTGTCCCATTCTGGAAGAAGGCCGTTTTGGTTTACAAGTTTGATTCGTTGGAGCGCTTGTGAGTTTAGCAAGTCAACAAGAACTGGCTCTGTGATTGTGTATGTTCCATAAATCGGATCGTCAACTGTAATCTCTTTTGTCATTGAGATTCCTGCTGTACAGATATATTAAAAGATTTAGAGACTACAGCAACTTCTTTACTGCTTCTCTTACTTTGTCCATTTCTGGTCTTTCTAGTTTTTTGCTTGGCCAGTGTTTTAATCCATCTGTTGAGAATCGGGGTATGATGTGCAGGTGTGTGTGGAATATGACTTGTCCTGCTGCTGGTTTTGTATTGATTCCTACATTAAAGCCGTCTGCTTTGACTGCTTTTATGACTGCAGCTGCTATTTTTTTGGTTCTGGTCAGCATGTCGCTCAGAACTTCGTCTGGTGTTTCAAGCAGATCGATATGGTGTTCTTTTGGAACAACGAGCGTGTGTCCTGGATTGACTGGGTTTATGTCTAGAAATGCGACTATGTTGTCGTTTTCGTACACGAAGTATGCTGGTATTTGTTTATTCACAATTTTGCAGAATATGCAGTCGTTCATTTTGCGGCAGGCTTTGCCTTTTTTGCAGGCACTGCTGGCTTTTCCATCTTTTTTAGCTGGTCTACGTTTTGTTTGTAACTCGTGCTTCTGCGCGAGTCCCAGGGTAGTTTGAGCTTGCAGAATTGTTGGCAGTTAATGCCTGCTTCTTCTATTTCTTTGCAGCTGTAACCTTTTGCTTTGCGTTGTTGTCCTCTGTGTTCGACGATTGGTTGCATTTCACTCCTCCACGAGTTTCAAAACGTCTTTTAATCCTGTGATTTTGTTTTCGTACTCGCGACTGTTTTTTCTGTCGAGCAGGTATCCTTTCACGCCTGCTTTCTCCGCTCCTTTTATGTCTGTTTCTAAACTATCGCCAACTGAGATAACGTCTGTTTTTTTGAGCTTTAGCTTTTTTAGTGCTGTTTCAAAGAGTCCTTCTGTTTTTAGCTGGCCGTATTCGTGGCTTACAAATACTCCATCAAAGTATTCTTTGAGGTTGTATCTGTCGATGACTTGTTCTACGCTGTTTTCTGGTGCGTTGCTGATGATTGCTATTTTCATTCCTTTTTCTTTTAGTGCTTTGAGCGTATCCACAGTGTCGGGATACAACTTTGCCAACAGTCTGTTTTTGTTCCATACGCCGATCAATCTGTCTATGATCAAAGGTAATGGGTCTACATTGAATGCTTTGCATGCTTCTGCGAATGCAGTTGCCTGGTCTGGATGTTTTTGTGCCATTACAACGCGTTCAAATTGTTCGACAAATTGGCCATATGGCATTCTTGCACGTAATATTTTGAAGCTTTGGCGTAATGGGCTGTAGGTTCCATTCTCTACCAGTGTTCCCCAAAAGTCGAAAAAGACTGCTTTCACCATATGTTCGCTTCGACGTGGCCTGTTTAAAAAGGTTTCGCAGAAAGTGACGTGGTTGGACTGCTTCCAACACGAAATTATGTGCAGATTGCGCAGAGAACCAGGACAATAGCGCGCACTGTGCGGACAGCACCCTTTTGAAAAATGAAGGTTTATAAACCTTCCGGACCGAAAGCTTTATAAATGGCCATTTCATTTATTCTCGATAGGCAGCAAAGGTAACAGGAAAAACCTGGTGTAGAGTCTTGTTCTCAATGAGCGGGACTCGCGGACCATCTTTCTGTCGCGCGTGAACCGTCGTTTACTGGTTCGGAGATGTAAAATGAGCTTTAGTGAATTAAATTTGAAGAGTGAGTTAGTTGATGGTTTGAAGCGGTTGAAGTTGGAAAATCCGACTGAGGTGCAGGAGAAGGCAGTACCTATTCTGCTCACAGGCAAGGATTTGATCGTTCGTTCCAAGACTGGCAGCGGTAAGACTTTCGCGTTTTTGCTGCCGATTTTGAACAATCTTTCTGATGAGAATAAATTGCAGGCTTTGGTGCTCGCGCCTACTCGTGAGCTTGCCGTTCAGATTGATAAGGAAGTGCACAAGTTAGACAAACACATTTCTAGTGTTTTGTTGTATGGTGGTGTTGGCATTGGCCCGCAGATAGATGCGTTAGATGGTGGCGCGCAGATTGCTGTTGCAACTCCGGGACGAATATTAGACCATATGGAGCGCGGGACAATAGACTTTTCTTTTGTTAGGTTTGTCGTTTTGGACGAGGCTGACCGCATGTTGGATATGGGCTTCATCGATGATGTCGAGAAGATTTTGCGAGCTACTCCTAAGAACAGGCAGACTATGTTGTTTTCAGCAACAATGCCTGAGAAGATCCAGGAGCTTTCTGCTCGATATATGAACGAGCCTGCTTTGCTTATGTTGCAACAGGATGAAATTACTGTTAAGAAGATCCGCCAGCAGGTTTTGGGGGTTGATCGCAAGCAGAAGCTTGACTTGTTATTGACTATTTTGAAGGACAAGGCCGCTCAGAAGGTGATGATTTTTGCTAACACCAAGGACTGGGCTGAGCGTTTGGGCATGATTTTGTGGAAGAAGCGTTTCAATGCCACAAGCATTCATTCTGGTTTGAGCCAGAACAAGCGTAATCATGTCATTCAGGACTTCAACGCTGGCAGGCACTCCATTCTTGTCGCCACTGATGTTGCCGCGCGTGGTTTGCATATTGAGAACGTGACGCACGTGATTAATTATGATATTCCTCGTAATCCAAAGGATTACGTGCACCGTATTGGCAGAACTGGCAGGGCTGGCAAGGAAGGTGACGCGATTACATTTGTTACTCAGATTGACGAACAGCTTTTGCGCGGAGTTGAGGGCGAGATTAAAACGTTCTTGGAAGTGCAGTATGTTGGCCAAGGTGGTGCTCCATTAGTACGGCCTGAGCCTGTTGCGCATAAGGATGCTCCTGATCTGAAGCCAATTGAGCACGTTCCTCATGCTGGCGAGATGATAAAGGTGCACGCGCACGTTCCAGAAAGCTCTGCTACTGGGGATGACTGGGGTCTGGATTGAGCTCTTCAAGGCCGTAGCGTTTGAGTGCATCTAGAAGTTCTGGCGTTGAATTTCCTTTCAGATCGAGTTTTGCTCTGCAAAAAGAGACGTATTGCGCGAACTACTCAGGCTGCACATGGATGCTGGACTTTCTTTAGTTCTTTTCTTAGTATCTTGCGTGCGCGGTAGATTCTGTCGCGGACCTCAGTCTCACGAAGTCCATATTCTAGTGCGAGGGCTTTGTAGCTTTTTCCATTTGCTATGCCATAAATGAGTGTTCTGTTTACTTCCGGAGTCCTGGAAAATGCTCGCTCAATTGCCATTTTCAAACTATCCTGCTCTTCCATACGCTCAATCGCACTTTCTTCTTGCAATGCAGGTATGTTTTCTTCTGTTTCCAGAGCAGACTGCTTCTGCCTTCCTTTGTTTCTAATTCTGTTGCAGAACTCGTTATAAATAGCATTGGTTACGTAGCTTGTGGGGTGTGAGCGTATCGAATCTGACCTGCCGAGCACACGGACATAGACTGTTTGCACTATTTCTCTTGCTTCGTTTCTGTCGTGCGTCAAAGTATTTGCGTAATTGACAAAATACGCATCACATTCTTCCAGCAGTTTATCTAGTTCTTTTCTATCCATGTCCTCAACTCACTTAACTGCACTTTATTTGTCCGAGTTTGCCGCCTACTTTATCCAGCTCGGAATGTAATACTTTTACTGCTTCTTCTGGCAGGTCGTATTCTTTTGCGAATACTGCCAGCCAGCCTTTGGTGTCGCGCAGAGTGTTTGATGCTGGCTTAACGCTTGACGCGTCCACTCCTTTTGAACTGCACTTTATGCTGCCGACTTTTGTTGCAAGGTCAGCAACTTTTTCTTGTAGAACTTTTAGTGCTTCTTCTGCAACGTCGTATTCTGTTTTGAATACTGATAGCCAGTTTTTGAAATCTCTGATTGAGTTTTCTGCTTCTCTTACTTCTTTTATTTCTACTTTTGGCATAGTCAACACCTCGTTTCTCTCAATAGTTGCAAATGCTTGCTGTTTAAAAACGTTATGGCATATACCGAGAGGATGAAGGGCGAAGGAAGAAGACTGAATTCTTATATCTTCATCCTAATACCTGACGCCTTCGTCCTCCGTACAGTACATACCAAATTAATTAATACCGTGTTGTCATGGGAAGAAGTATGATAAAGCAAAACTTAGGAAAGCTTGACCGTCTTTTGCGGTTTTTGCTGGCTTTCTGGTGGCTCGGCCCCTGGCAGCCAATGGTTGGCGGTCCTTTGCGGACGTTGATGCTGATCGTTGCATGGGTTGCCTTGGTTGAGAGCTTCCTTGGCTGGTGTTGGCTGCATGACTTATTAGGCATTAAGAACACTAACCAGTAAGGTGTCGTCCTTGGATGTGTCAAGAACCACCTGCTAAAGCAAGTGGCGTGAATGATATAATAGAACGCAAATATGGCGCGGTGGTTCGCAAGAAAAGCTGAAAGCTTTTCTGCGCCCAGAAAGATCTTTGTCTTTCTTGGGCTTGAGCATGTGTCAGAAATCGGCATCAGTTTGTGACTGCTATGAAAGGCGTGTCGCCGGCTCCTAACCCTCGGTTTTTGACAGTTATCTTAGAGGATTCTCAAGAACTGCGATTCTTGAGTTCCCAAAACTAAAGGAATTTTTAGGATTTGGCAAAATTAATGGTTTTCAAAATCCTCTATATTGCCAGTAATCTTGTAAGTGAGATTCCAAAAATTTTAAAAAATTCCAAAACAAGTTTAGTGTCGTTTTGACTGTTTCTCGCCTAAGTGGTGTAATCCCATCACCAGGAACAGCACTGCCGCCACTGCTACTGAAACTGCCGGCCCTGATGGGGTTGTGAACACCATGCTGTCAAAGTAGAGCATAATTGCTGCTCCAACGATTTGTAGCCATCCTAAAAGTTTTGCTTCCATACTATCACCTCTTTAGCATAATGGCTACTGTAAAATATATAAAGGTTGCTTAACAACAGGTATAAATACGTCTTAATACTATGCTACTGTAAAGATGCGCATGCTTGACGTCATAATAATCGGACACGGTCCTGCCGGGCTTTCCGCCGCGATCTTCGCTGCACGTGCAGGGTTGAGAACGCTGGTGATTGGAAACCCTGCAAATAGCCAGTTGACTTATGCAAAGAACATCCAGAACTATTTTGGTTTTCCTGAAGGAGTTGATGGCAGCGTTCTTGTTGAAAAAGGAATCAAGCAGGCTAAGAACTGTGGCGCAAGGATCATGAATGGAGAAGTTGTTGACTGTGTTAAGAGAAACAAGGTGTTTCTCGTCAAGACTGCTGATGGTCGGAAGAGGGGAGCCAAGTCGGTTGTTATTGCCACGGGCATGCCTATTCAATGGGCAGGTGTAAAGAACGAGAAGGAACTTTTGGGCAAGGGAGTTCATACGTGTGCGAGTTGTGATGGTCCGTTGTACAGGAACAAGAAAATTGCAGTGATCGGGCACGGCAACCATGCTGCGGAAGACGCGCTGGAACTCACATCTTACACGAAAGATATAACGATAATTTCTAATAATGGGAAATTTGAGTTTGCCAAAAGATTCAGACAGCAGCTTAAGAAGCACGGCATACGACTGAAGCTTGCGCGAGTGGATGAGTTCAAAGCCAGCACTTTCCTTAAAGGGCTTGTTTTTGAGCACGGGAAATCAGAAGCATATGATGCTGCTTTTCTGGCGTGTGGGGTTGCTAGTTCGCTGACTTTTGCATCTAAGCTTGGTGTTGAGATCAAGGAGAATCTTCTTGTGGCTGATGAAAACGGAATGACTAGCATTGCAGGGGTGTTTGCCGCTGGCAACTGCATGGGACGTTGCAGGCAGATCGCGAAGAATGTCGGTGATGGTTGCAACGCCGGAATAAGCGTTGTAAGGTATTTGAAGGCGAAAGATATTTACTTTGACTATGCCAAGGAGTGAATATGTGTCTCGCAATTCCCGGGAAAGTCATTGCAGTCAATGGTTCTATTGCTTTAGTTGACTATTCTGCTGAGAAGCGGGAAGTTATAGCAAAAGGAGTGGCTGTCAAGAAAGGCGACTATGTGCTGGTCCAGTTTGGGATGGTGGTGGAGAAGCTTTCCAAGCAAGACGCATTGAGCGCTATTGAGAATTGGAAGAAACTGAATTCACTGCATGGATGACTCGTTTTGTGTACTTTCCTACATTTTCATATTGTTGCGCGGTGAGAACGTGAACGCATTCGTTCCAGTGAATGGCGACCTTGTCGTTTATTTTTGGCCGCACCATGCGTTGATCGTAACTTACTCTTCGTTCTTGTTCTGAAAGAATGTATTCCTCGTTCTCAAGGCGTAGCACTGGGCCGTAAACACTGATTGTGGTTGAATCAACAGATCTTACTTCTGCCCAAGATGCCATGCAGCTCTGCATGCTTTCAGGGCTTGTTGGAACGCTTCCGGTAACTCTTCCTACTCCTACAAATAAAACGTGGAATGTGTGGTGGGGGATCGCTCCTTGTGGCATTTTTTCGCGTGACTGCTGCGCATAGTGCTCAGGAAGTCCTCGTTTCACTAGCTCAGGAAGGAATGCTCTGTAATCGTCAGGTGTGAATGCGTCGAGAAGCTCGTTTCCAAGCCAGTATGCCTCAATGACTTTGTAATCAAATAGGTCGAGCTTGTGTCTGCTCGAGATAAGTTTAAGGTAAGGGTATAGTCCTTCGAACCTGCTAAGCAGCCGTTGAACATTGGTTGTTCCTTGCCTTGTGTGGATGAAATCGATGAATGAGTTATGTGCCTGGTTTGGGCCGCAATATTTCAGGCGGTTTGTCACTCCTGAGAATCTGCAGCAAAGCTCAGTGCCATCCATATTCTACCTTTGGCGTTGCAAAATATGTTACAGTTGCTACTCCTAATGCAATGAGGAGCGTGCCAACAATTTCTGCAAGCACCACTTGCTTTCCTAGAAATGCAAATTGGAGCGCTGTTGTCACCACAGAGCCGAGCAGGAGGATGCATGTTGCCACGGATGCGTCTATTGTGCGGAGTCCTTCGTACCAAGTTGTTACGTATAGCAATAACAAAATGCTTGTGAAGAATATCCATTCGAAATGTTGCATGGACGGGATGGCTGCTTTAGTTATGTTGCCGCTTGCGAGAAGAAATGCTAGTATAAACAATGAGCCGAAGAACATTCTTCCCCATGCCACGATTGTTGAGTGCATGCTGCGAAGGACGTATTTTGAGAGCGTGTTTTCAACCGCCCATAGAATTGCCGCGCCTAGTATTAGCAATGCACCTGTGTCAAATGCATCGAATTTGAGCAATAGGTAGTTGCCCGCTAGCAATAGTATTGCGCCTGCTAAGAATCCTTTGTTAATTTTTTCTTTTAGGAAAATTGCTGCGAGTATTGCCACGTATATGAACATGGTTTTGTGTATGAATGATGCTGTCGCTGCTGATGTCAGCTGAAGGCCTTTGAAGAACATGAGGAAAGGTACTGAGCCACCCACAAGTCCAATGATCGTCAATTGGAGCCAGTGTTTTGCCTTCAGCGCCTTTAATTCGGAGAACTGGCCCAGGAGAAGTATTATCGATATGAGAAATAATGCGACAATGACGTTTTTTGCGAACGTGAATAAGTACGGATCAAGACCTTGAACCGCCCACTTGTTCAGAAATATCGAAACGCCGCTGATGACCGCTGTTGACAGGACAAGGTAATAGCCTTTCTGCATGGTCGCTTTGTGTTCGTGTTGTTTATAATGTTTTTGGCGCGCGAAACATTTAAATAAAAAGTTAACAGTTTTAATGTGTGCCAAAAAAGACATACGGAAGAACTGCAAGAAAGCTTCGAATTGGCTGGTTTTCATTTGCCTGCTGTGAAGACTCGACTATCATGATGACCGAGCTGATGAACGATCATTGGCAGGACTGGCAGAAAAAGATTGAGTTCGTATATGCAAAAATTCTAAAGTCAAAGAATGTTTTGAAGGATTTAGACGTCGCGTTTATTGAGGGCGCCATCGCGAGCGAGAAGGATTTTGCGCGCGTCAGGGAAATCCGTGCAAACAGCAAGTATGTCGTTGCAATTGGCGCTTGTGCTGTTGACGGTATGCCTGCTGCGCAGAGGAATACATTTGATAAGAGGACAATGAAAGAGATCGAAGTTGTCCTTGCACGTTTTAAGCACAGGGAAAAAGTCGTTCCTGTCAAGGATGTCATCAAGGTTGATGATAGCGTTCCTGGTTGTCCTATGCAGGAGCCTGTTTTCCTGGACGTTCTTGCGAAGTATCTCAAGCTTTTCGGGGTTGAATAATGCATCAGTTTGACATCACAATGGAGAACTTGAGCAAAATAGAAGGCCATACTGACCTGGATATTTGTGTGAGGAACAACAAAGTCAAACATGTTCACTTGAAGATTAGCGAGAACAAGCGGTTTTACACGCAAGCTATTCGCGGCAAGCCGGCAGTCAATGCGCCCCATCTTATGTGTAGAATTTGTGGCACGTGCAGCATAGCGCATTTGTTGTGCTGCATCCAGGCTGTTGAGAACGCGCTTGGTGTTGAGCCTTCTCCACAGACTGTTCTTTTGCGAAAGCTTGCCATGTATGGCCTGTACATCAGGGATCATGCCTTGCATTGTTACATGTTCAGTCTTCCCGATGTCGTTGGCAAGGACAGCATTCTTGAGTTTGATGAGACTAATAAAAAGGAGCACGATTTGATTCACGACTGTTTTGATGTGAAGGCGGCAGGGAATGCATTATGCACGTTGGTTGCTGGGAAAGCGGTTCATGCACCTTACCCTGGTGTTGGTGGGTTTACAAGAATTCCTGCAGAAGATGAGATAAAGCCGGTGATTGCGAAGTTGTTGGGAGTGAGAAATGCCGTTCTCAACCTTATCGAGATTTTCATGCCTGAAAAGTTCGATTTCACGCGCGAAACCCAGTACGTATGCCTGACAAACCCCGATTTTAACTTTTATACAGGCGATCATATCTGCACAAGCAAACACGTGTGCATTCCGTTGGAAAAGTATGGCAAATATCTTGAGCATCATGTTATGCCTTATTCGCAAGCCTCAGGATACAAGTTCAAGGGGCAAACATACCTGGTTGGCGCTCTCGCGCGGGTGAATCTTAACGAAGCGTATCTGCATCCTTCCACTAGGAAAGATGCAAAGAAAGCGCTTGAACTATTCCCTTCAAAGAACGTGTTTTATAACAATCTTGCTCAAGTGATCGAGATGCTTCATGCTATTGATGCAAGCGTTGAACTTCTGAAAAACACAAAATTCAAGCCTGAACAGCCGATTAAAGTGTTGCCAAAAGCTGGCAAGGGTGTTGGTGTTGTTGAGGCGCCGCGTGGAACTCTTTATTATCTTGTCGAGGTTGGCAAGGATGGAAAGGTAACTCATGGAGATATTGTTGTTCCAACTGGACAGAACCAGATCAATATCGAGCAGGACATCAAAGTGTTAGTGGAGAAGCATCTTGGCTGGCCGAAGGAAAAACTCCAGGCTGAGATTGAGAAGCTCATCCGTGCATACGATCCTTGTATGAGTTGTGCTGCCCACTTCCTTAAGTTAAATTGGATATGATTTTGCCGATTTTTATTAAGGCGTCTTTTTCAGTGGTTTTTGGTGGCACTCCGATGATTCTCACGCTCTTTAGTTGACCTATTTTTTTTGCAAGTTTCAAATTGATTCCTAGGTCAAAGTCGTGTAGCGATAACGCTTTGGTCTGCACAAAAGCATCTATGTCTTTGAGCAGAACTACATCTTTTGCATTTATGACTGTGTCAATGAACGTTAGCTCTGGTGCTTTTGGAAGGTCTTCTGTTGGGTCAAATTCGGTAAACTGGATTGCGGGGTGATTCCTGCGGAGCATTGGAAGAATTTTTATTGGCAGGCTGTCTTCATCCACTAAAGGATTTCCACAAACGTATATGTTCATATCAATTTCTTGCCTGTTTTTATGTCAAAGAGGTGGATGACGTTGACGGGGCAGGCCGCAGCTGATTCTTTCATTTCTGCTAATTCTTTTTCATCAATCTCAAGTGTCCATTCTGCATTGGTTTTCTTGCTTCCTTTAAGGTCTGCCTTTCCGTCTTTTGCAAGACACCACCTCTTGCTATACACTGTCACGCATTGTGCTGCTCCGATGCAGCTCTGCCGGTCATAGACGACTTTGTATTTTGCCATTTTTCACCCCTGTAATCAAATGTTCTACCACGCCTTGTCCATGAGAGGCAGGCCTTGGGCGTCCCATGCTTTCATGCCGCCGTTTAGGTGGTAGATGTTGGTGTATCCTAAGTCTTGTAATTGTTTGGCTGCTGATGTGCTCATTCTTCCGGATCTGCAATAAACGAGAATTGGTGTGTGTTTGTCTTGGGGTAGATGATCTTGGTGTTTTGCAATATTCTCCCACTCTTCAATGATCATGTCGGTCTTATCGAGTTTGCCTTCATATGGCGTGTGGACGTTCAGCACAAACAAGCCCATATTCTCCTTAGTATCAAGAAGGTCTTTTGTTTGTTTTGGTTCAAGATTAACGATATCATGTGTTTGTTGCATTGCGCACGCGGAAAGCAACACCAATAGGTAAATGAGTCTTTTCATTTGTCACCTCGTTAAAAACCATAGCGCAAGCGCTGCCATAGTTAGACCAAAATCTCGCGTGCTCGTTTGCTTATCCGTGAAAAACGTGACGAATGTTATCGCTGCAAGCCAAACCATAAGAACAAGCGAGACCCATTGGGTGTACAGGCCACTAAATAGAGCTATCCCAAGAAACACGTTCAGCATAGCATGACTTCTCCAGAACGCTGTCACGCTTGGAAACTGCGTCCACTTCAACCAGCGCGGAACGTATGCTTGCCATGGCTCCCAGTTCCGCAACTGATCTATGCCAAATATAAGCGTCACAGCACCCAAGCCGATCCGCAAAGCAAGCTCCGCGTTCATAAATCCACCAGGATGTCGTCGCCTTTGACAGTGACTTTGTAGCTTTTCACACCAGTACGCGCTGGCGGTCCCTGAAGAGACCCATTGCGGATGTCAAACTTTGAACCATGCCACGGACAGCTCACGATGAAGCCATTTCTTGGGCCTTTGCATAGCGGCCCGTATAGGTGAGGGCATGTGTTATCGATGCAATAAAACTTTCCTTTGACGTTAAACAGCGCAAGAGACTTGCCTTTCATTGAAATACACAGTTTGCCTTTGACGTCACCGACTTTTGCAATTTTCACCACTGGGCCATTCAGATGGATAGAAGTTATTTAAAACTTGCTACGGAGTTCATTGATGATGGCTTTCGTGCTCCTCTTGCGACATCCCTTCGGGCTTTGCCATAGTGGCATTGCTGGATATCATGCCCGTCATCATCTTTCCCATATCGCCGCCCATCATTTTCTGGCATTGTTCCATCATTGATTGCATCGAACCCATCATTCCTTGCATTGATGTCATCATTTCGTTCATGGATTGCTCTTTTTGGTTTGTTGCTACTGCTGCGCCGATAGCTACTATTGCGAGGGCCACTATTACTAGTGCGTATGTTGTTGTGTTTTTCATTTTGTCCTCCGCTCAGATTGTCATGAATTCTGAGGCTTTCCCGTCTTTGACTGAATAGACTACAAATGGTGCCTTCTTTGCTCCTGACATTCCTGGTGCGCCAGATGGCATTCCTGGTAGCGCGATTCCATCAGCGTCTGGTTGTTCTGCGAGCAGTTTGTTTATTGCTGCTATTGGAGCGTGGCCTTCTATGAAGTATTTTCCAGCGATTGTTGTGTGGCAGCTTTCCATGCTTGCAGGCACGCCGTATTGGGACTTGATTGCTGCAATGTCTTCCTTCTCAACAATATTTACCTTGTATCCGGCTGTTTGCAATTCCTGTATGTAGCCCCCACAGCACCCGCATCCAGGGGATTTGTAGACGGTTAGTTCTATGTTCTGACTTCTTGTCTCGCTTGGCTGAACTGTCAAGCCTGTTGCTGTACTTTTTGTTGTTGAAACTATCCACGCTCCTGCCACTCCTGCGATGAGCAGGATTCCGATGAAGATTTTCCAGTTCATGATGCCTCCTTGCGCAGTGCGCCGTTGTTATTATAGCGAATTGAGTGAATAATGGAACTTTGCATTTTGTTATCATTGCTGCAGTATAGACTCAATTCGCTTATTAGCCGATTGATTCAATGTTCATCAATTAAATCAATCGGCTATATTTATTAGGGGTTGTGTGCTGAAACACCTTTTAGGTGTTTTGTGAAACTGGTTTCAGGCGAATGCTTCTTTCTTGATGTGCTTCTTTGGAACGCCGATTTGCTCAAGGATTTCTTCTGTTTTTTTGACCATTTTGGGTGGCCCACAGATGAAGAATTCTGGTTTTGCAACACCAGGAATTACTTGTTTTATTAGGTCATGGCTGATTCTGCCCGTGTATTGTCCTTTTTCTTGCGTTAGCGTGATGTATAGGTGTAGCTTTCCTTGTTTTTCCAGGTCTTCAAGTTCCTTTTTGTAGATGACTAGTTGGGATGTTTTCGCGCTGTATATGAGCGTGACGTTCGTGCTTAATTGCTTGTCCTGGATGTATTGTATTATGGCTCTGAGTGGTGCTATGCCTGATCCTGCTCCAATTAGCACAATGTCTTTTGCTTCTTCGAAATAGAACTGTCCGTATGGTCCTCTTACTTCTATTGGCTGGTTTGTTCTGAGTTCGTGCAAGTGTTTTGAGAAGTGCGGGTTTGGAACTAGTTTGACTGTTATTTCTATGTAGTCGCGCAGTGGTGAGGATGATGCGGAGTATGCCCTACAATCTTCCAGCCAGTCTACTAGGTCGTGGAATACGAAGTATTGTCCTGGCTTGAAGTTTATTGGCTTGTTGGGTTTGAATCGTATTGTTTTCGTGCCAGGGGTTTCCGTTTTTTTGTCTGTTACAATCCATTCCATATCAGTCTCGAGCATCTGCGATGACTTCTGATATTCTGCCGTATCCGTCGCGTTGCATTAGGTCTACGAGTTCTCTGTTGATTTTTGATATGACTGTCGGGCCTTCGTAGATAAGAGCCGTTATCAGTTGTAGCAATGATGCCCCGCTTTTGATTTTCTCGTACGCGTCTTTTCCTGTGAATATTCCGCCGCATCCGATGATTATTTTGTTTGTTCGTTTGCTGACGAAAGATATTGCTCTGTTGGACTGGTCTTGTAAAGGTAGACCGCTTAATGCTCCTTTTGTGGATAGCTGGTCGATCTGTGTTTTGCTTGTTTTCAGTCCTTCTCTGTTTGTTCTAAGATTACTTATGATAAATCCTGTCACCCAGGGGTGCTTTTCAGCTATGTCCACTATTTCTGCGAGTTCTGCGTTAGTGAAGTCTGATTTTATTTTTAGAAACACTGGCTTTAGGTGCTTTTCTTTTGCTAGAGCATCAAGCAGCAGGGCGAGTTTTTGCGGATTCTGGTAGGTTATTCCGTCTGACGTGTTTGGGCAGCTGACGTTGATTGTTGTGTACGCTCCCAGTGGGTGCATGTGCAAGTATGCTTTTCTGTAGTCTTGAACGCCTTGTTCGACACTTAGGGAGGGGTCGTTTGTTTTTGCAACGCTGAATCCTATTGGTATTTTGAATTTTGTGTGTGCGTGTTTGTGCGCGATTTTTTGGGCTCCTTGGTTGTACAAGCCATAGTTTACAAGTATTGACTTTTCTTGTGGTAGTCTGAAGAGTCTTGGTTTTGGGTTTCCAAGGCATGGCTCTCCTGTTATTGATCCGAGTTCTGCAAAGCCGAATCCGATTTCTGGAAGTATGTTGTACAATTGTGCGTTTTTGTCAAATCCTGCTGCCAGCCCTATTGGGTTGTCAAAAGTTATCCCTGCCACGGTGTTCTTTAGCGAGGGGTGAGAGTAGTAGAACATTCCGTGCATTATTGCCCTGCCGATGGATGTTTTTCCTAGTAAGATTCCAGTCCTGGTCATTCTGTCGTGTACTTTTTCCGGATCCATTTTGAAAAATATTGGTTTCAATAATTTTTTGTATGCGAGTTCTATCATTTTAGCCTCCCCGGTGTGCCATTGGCGTTATGAATAGGAAGATGTTAACTGCAAAGACTAACAGGAGGAGTGCTGAATGTGGTAGGACTATTCTGATTGCGTCTTTTGTCGATGCTTCTTTGGCTCTGGCTATTTTGTAAGCGACGTATAGTGTTCCAATGCCTCCTGCTGTTATGAGTGCGAACTGGGCTCCTGTGATGATTGGAGTGTCTGCCAATGGGCCTGTCATCGTTACGCTTCCAGTGAATAGTCCGATGAATGCTCCTATGATTGATTTGCCCTCGGCAAAAAGGTGGAAGAGGTTGTGAGCAAGGTGTCCTGCCACGTCGATTGGTATGAATGCGTATCCGAATGCTGCGAAGTTGGAAGATGTTGTTCCTTTTTCGGTTTGTAGTCTGTTTGACAAAAAGCTTGTGATGGTCATCAGAAGGAGGGGGAGGGCTATTGCTGCAAAGTACAAGACTGCAATGGCTGCCTTCTCTCCAATGCCGTAGCTCATCAGAAAGTCAGTCATGTTTGCCCATATGGCGAGCATACCCATGTTTTGGATGATGACTATGCCTACCATGAGTTTGGCGAAGAAGCTTTCTGAGAAGCTGACTTTTGCGTGGCTCCAGAGTTCTGATGCTATGCTTCTCGCGCGGATTGCGATGTTGTCGCGTGGGCAGTTTTTGATGCAGTTCGCGCATAGGTGGCAGGTTCTCATTGTTGTCTTTGCCGGCATTGTTGAGAAGTACGGGCATCCTGGTGCCTTGCCGCTTCCGAAGAAGCAGGCTTTTACACTGCAGGTCGCGCAGGTTTCTGGATTTTTTGTTTCTATTGATATGCCTGAGAGCATTGAGTAGTTCCCGCTTACTCCTCCCAGGAAGCAGATGTGTTTGCAGAATGTTCTTCGCTCGTACCTTATGCTGAGGATTATTGCTCCTGCGATGATGAAGAGGAACACTGCGCCGGATAGCCAGGGCGTGTCAACCATGCCATACAGTCTGTCAAAGAGGGTTATTGCGATGAATATGCCGTCTGTTATCCATATTCCGTATTTGACCAGGAATTTGCCTGGTCTTCGTGTCGGGCTAATGAACTTTTGGAAGAACTCGCCTACAAGAGGTATTGGGCAGACGACGCACCAGATTCTGCCGAAGAGTATGAACGTGAGTGGTACTAGCGGCCACCATAGTGTCCATGCAAGGACTGATCCAGGATTCTGTGAGTAGGATAATGGTCCGAAGAAGAAAAAGTAGATTATGAAAACGAAAAAGATAAGTGTTGGTACTTGAAGTATTGCAGGGTAGAGCCTGCTTTTCATCAGTTTGCTGACAAGAGAGTATTCCAGGAAGTCTTTTCCTTGTATTCCTCTGAAGAATAGGATGAACCCTGCTATTAGCATGAGTACGAGGGCGAACGTTAGTCCTGAGGCCAGTGGTGAGCTTTCTTGCATTGTGCCATGGCCTTGGTGCGCATCTGGCACGGCAGGTGCAGTGACTTGCCCATGATTGTGCTCTGAGTGGTCTTCTGCTGCGAACACGCTGCTTGCCAGCATCACCGTTAACAGAAGGACCGGTATGACTTTCATGTTTACTCTTCAAAGCTCCGCGGGTAATCGCCTTCTAGCGAGAGAACTCCTTCCAGGGACTTTACGGTGTCAGCGATCTCAGGAGAGGTTTCTATAATCATTAACTCGCTATTGGCAGATGCGTATCTGACCGCGACTCCGCGGGACAATAACTCTGCCCGCAAACTCGTGCTGTCCTTGCCTGTATGCCTTAAAAAATATTGTTCCATAACTACCTCACTACGTTGTCACAAGGATTTTGATGTGACATTCTGCTTTTAGAAGTGAAACACTTTATTACAGTACTATTGAAACCAGTTTCACTTAAGAATTATGACGTTTGTCATGCCGCGTCGTCTTCTTTCTAGCAGGCCTTTTGCTTCTAGCTTGTCTAGAATTCGTGTGACCTTGACTTTTGATAAGGCCATCTTTTCCACCAGCTCGTTTTGGAAGATCATGCCGTTTGACTGAGTGATGAGGTCGAATGCTTTTGCTTCTTCTCCACCCAGTGATTTGGCTGCGCTGCGGGCTTTTTTAAGTGCCTTTTCTTCTGGCGTTTTTTGCAGGAAGAGGCTGAGGCCGAATAGGAATAACACTAGGTCTGCGAAAAAGCCGATGTATTTGAAGGCTGCAAGTTTGTTCAATTGCACGAACGGGCATGCTCTTCCATCAGTGTGTATGCATTCTCCTGTTGGCCCTATTTGGTGCCCTTCAAATATTGCCTGTTCCGCGAATCTGACATAGGTGTAACCGACTGCAAAAAGAACTACTGCGATGATCATGATAGTAATTCCAACGGTTTTTACAGTTACCATTACATTCTGTGTAAAAAAAGCAGTATTTAAATATTGTGCCGCCCTTTGACAATAGTACTTGTGTTTGAAAAGAGGTGAAAAATGGTAAAAACGACTTTGCACCATGCGCATCCGACTGGTTTTGCGCTGGGACTAACATCTGGAATCTTGTATGCTGCATGTGCTGCTGCTGTGAAGCTTTGGCCTTTACAGACCGTGAGTTTTTTCAACAGCTGGTTTCATGGCGTTGATTTGATGCGGATTTTTGACCCTACAAAGTTAACTTGGGGCATGTTTTTCAAAGGGCTTGTCAGCGTGATTATTGCAGCATACATTGCAGGGTTCCTGTATGGTTGGCTGTACAACAAATGCGTTGATCATTGCAAGAGGAAAGGCTGGATTTAGGCATGCTTGGCTGGCAGGATAACAAACGGCTCGTTGAAATCCTTGAAGCTTTTGCTTATGGTGGCTTTGCGTACTACTTGCACAAGTCTAGTTTGAGCAAGTGTGTTTCGCTCAAGTGCAGGATTCGTTGTTGGTTCTACGGCTGCTTTTGCCCGCCTGAGGAGAAATCCCTTCCATTCTATTTCCGAAAAGTTATCGAGTGTCTTGGTCCGACGTTCATCAAGCTTGGGCAGATTTTGAGCTTGCGCCCTGACTTTATTCCTGTTGAGTATTGTGATGAGTTGCGCAAGCTTCAGGATAAAGTTCCGCCTTTCTCTTTTGAGGATGTGAAACAGATTGTTGAAGAGGATCTCGGCCAGCCATGGTCAAAGTTGTTTTCAAGATTTGACGAGCAACCTATTGCTTCTGCATCCATCGCACAAGTTCATAAAGCAAAGTTGAAGGATGGGACGCTTGTCGCTGTTAAAGTTCAGCGCCCACAACTTGTCGAACGTATCGAGCAGGATTTGAGGGTTATTTCCTGGGTTGTTGATTTTATGGAGCGAAAGTGGGAAAAGTGCAGACCATATCGTCCTATCAAGCTTGCGGAAGAATTCTCTGATTGGACTAGAAGGGAGATTGATTTTAGGAACGAGGCTAAATATATGTCTGAGGTCAGGGAGAACTTCAAGGGTAACAGAGTGGCAGTCATTCCTAGAGTTTTTTGGGATCTTACGACCAGGCGTGTGCTTGTCATGCAGTTTATCGAGGGTTGCAACATGTATGATGAGCATTGCCTTGCAAAGAGCAAGATTAATCGTAAAAAGCTTGCAACGACTGGCGCGCGGTTGATGTTCGAGCAGGCCATCGTGCACGGGATTTTTCATGGCGACCCTCACCCTGGCAATCTTGTTGCCATGCGCCAGAATAAACTTGGCTTTCTTGATTTTGGCATTATCGGTCGGCTTCCGAAGGACTTGCGGAAGAGGCTTTTGCTGATCTTGAGTCATCTCGTTCGAAAAGAGTTTGATGAAGCAATCAAGCATACGCTTGAAATAGCGGAAACTTCAACAGAATCCAACATTCAGGGGTACAAGAGCAAGCTTTACTCAATTTTCAGCTCATGGTATGGCTCTACTGTTTTAGAAGCAACTATGACAAAGGCATTCTTTAACGCTATAGCCGAAGGGGTGCATCATAAGGTGTACTTTCCTCCTGATCTTGTCCTGTTCTCGAAAATGCTCGTGACTACAGAGTCTGTTGGCGCTTTGTTGAATCCTGACTTCGACATTAGCGTTCACGCAAGGCCGTTTATCGAGGAAACCATGCGTGCAGAGATGAGTCCGATCAAGTTCATTAAAGGATTCATCAAAAACGCTTTGGAGTACGGAGAGTTTATTGAAGAGCTTCCAATGTACATTATTAAGCTGATAAAAAAGATAGAAGAACACGAACGCAAAGATAATTGATTAGGCTGATGCTTTTGCAACCGCTTTTGGTGCAGCGGTCTTAGCTTCTTTTGTTGCAGTTTTTGTTCCTTTTAAAGTTTTTGGCGCTGGCTTGTTTATTTCTTCTACCATGATGCTGCAATGGCACGGTAGTTTGTAGCTTGCGCGCTTCATTGCTTTGCGTGCGAGTGGTAGGTTGTCTTTGTTTGTTTTGACTGTGAATATTGGTTGTCCTCGTTTGATTTGTGCAGCTATGCCTATTGGCTTCCCATAGTTGTGCGCCATGCCTGTTGACAGTCTGTCTGCTCCTGCGCCTGATGCTAACGGGTTCTCGCGTAATATATGGTGCGGGTAGACTCTCATTTGCATGAAATATCCTGTTTTGCCCAGGACTGATTCTAGCGCTCTGTTTGCTGTTTGTCTTGCGCTTTCAAGCGCCGCATCACGAATCTGCAAAAAATCCATTGCAGGCATTAAGTGGACGTTGTACTGGTATTTTTCCTGTGTTCCACCTGTGTATCGCGATATTCTGTTGTGTGGCCTGCTTCTTACATAGCAGAGATTTTTGTACTTTGAGAATCTTGTGTACGCTCTCTTATAGTCTCTATAGCATGCAAAGTTGCGCAATTTTGCCATAGCTTCTTAGCGCCAATTACCCCTATTTAAAGCTTTCTTCTTCTTGGCTTTGTTGTTTAGTATCGAAATCGGTTAACATTTTGGGTCGTTTTTAAATAGTGGATTTCTAGGTGCAGTCATTGAGGGTGATGGAGCTTAAAATGGCATACAAGTTAGATGAAAAAAACGTAAATGGATCGTGAGTCAACTGGGC
>JACQMY010000036.1 GCA_016203305.1 Candidatus Woesearchaeota archaeon | reverse complement strand
CGCGGCGGCTGGCACCAGTCTTGCCCACCACTTAGTCCGCTAGGTGTTTGCCCTAACGAAAAGCCTACAGTTAAACCGTAAGCACTCAGAATCCCCCCGTCACGCTTGCGCGCATTGCGGAGGTTTCGCGACTGCTGCACCCCTTAGGGCTAGGACCAGTATCTCAGTGTCCTTCTCGGGGCAACCACTCTCATGGCCCCTACCCGTCTTAGGCTTGGTGAGCCATTACCTCACCAACTACCTGATGGGCCGCCGACCGATCGTGAAGCGCCGAAGCTTTCTGGAATGGGAGGATTCCACACCCCGTTCCCGATCCGGTATTACTCTCACTTTCGCAAGGTTATTCCGAACTTCACGGTACGTTATCGACGTGTTACTGAGCAGTTTGCGTTGTCTTGCGACAAGCACTTGCATGTCTTAGCCGGATTCTGATAGCAGCAACCTCCTGCAGGATAAACAGGTATCGATGCAGTTGAGGTTTAGGCGTCTTCTATGAATCATTGCTGACTCAAGAAGAACTTGTCGAAAGAACCCGATAGAAATCGGGAGCCTTCGCGTATTTCCCAATATCATGAATGAACATGATAACTCGAACGATGGGTATCGTCGAGATTCAACCACTTTTGGTCGCAAGTTATTGACAGACTTACTGTCATTAACGTGCATTAAAGCACATAGAATTGGCTTGTATTACATTGACCGAACACTTCCTCGTACTCAAGTTAGACTTGAGCACTCACTGTTGTGAGCGTTATATGCTCCCTCAGTGTCCCGAGGATCGAAGAATTGCTGGAATTGTGTTACCAGCGTGGAGAGGATTACCTGCTGAACTAGGAGGGGGTATAAAAAGCTTTCGAAGCGGTTTATAAATGTGGTGACAAAAAGTGCACGTGTCGGAAATTCACGATTTCATCAACAATTGCGTGAATTTCCGAGCACGATCGGAAACGTGCACAAGGCAATATGAATTTTTGCGTGTTTCCGACGGATTGTAATTGTTGGTGTAGCAGGAGTATTTTTTGATAAAAATTAACTAAACTAAAAAAAGAATTACTTCGATGCTCTTATTGCTCGCTTTTTGCGTTCTTTTTTCATGCGCTTGCGTTGCCATTTCCAGCGCATTTGCCGTTTTTTCTTCCAGCGTCGAGAACTTCGCTTCATTGAGGCATCGTCACGGGCAGTGCTTTATAAAGATTTCGTTAGGCCGCATTACTGCCAATCGTTCTGCGTCTGGATAGACGCCGATTACTGCAGCATCAAGATTGTAGCGTTTGATGTGTCTGTCGATTTTTTTTAATTGGAGTGTGAGGTCTGCGCGTGCATAACTTCCATTCCCGCTTTTTATTTCGATGAATTTTCTGCAGATTCCTTGTTTGCAACGGTATGTTATGTGGATGTCTGGTCGTGCAAATACTGTTCGTCTTCGTTTTGTTAGTGGATACTCTGTTTCCACGCTGATGATGTCCTTTTTTGCTATGCCGACGATCTCCGGGTTGGATAGAATTTGGTGTTTGAGCTGTTCGTGGCGCTGGAGACTTCCTCTTTGGTAAGCCATCTAGTATACTCTTATCCACGCCAAGTATTTAAGTTTTGTTTGCAGAGATTTTATAAACTTTAAACATATTCAGCATACCATGTTTCAAGCAATGATGAATGGTGGAGACGGCTTGTTTGTTGTTGGCATGATACTCTTCATGTTTTTGATGTTTGCCGCAGTAATAGCACTTACAGTTTTCTGGATTTTGATGATTATTGATTGTGCAAAAAGAAAACAGCTGGCTGACAGCGAGCGCATCGCGTGGATTCTCGTGCTTGTTTTCTTGGGCTTTATCGGCGCAAGCGTTTATTATTTCGCGGTTAAGCGTGCGCATTAAGAAAAAAGTGCCGCGGACGGGATGATGCCGCAGGGGTTCCAGGGGAGCGGCGGCTTTGGAGATCCCCAGGGTGTGCGTTTTTGGGGTAGAAATTAGGTTCGTCATTGCAAAAAAAAGAAAGTGCCGCGGACGGGATTACTTTCCGGGAGCGTAGCGGACGGAAAGTTTCTGCAAATGCGAGCGTAGGCAAGCATTTGGAGAACCTCCGATGCGAGCATAGCATCGCGAGGAGGCTTGTTCAAATCCCCTTTTAACTTAACCAGCAAGTGCTACGCACTAAAAAAAGTGCCGCGGACGGGATTTGAACCCGTGTCTCAGCCTAGCTTTGGACCAGCACTTGCTGGCTGCCTCGAAAGGGCCGAATACTTGACCGGACTATACTACCGCGGCGTTGTCTGTGAGGAAGGCGAGTCGTTTAAAAAGATATCGTTGGCTGTGTGGTTGTTTTTTTCTGATGCCTGCTGGCACTTGTGAAGTATTTTCAGCTCTTAGATTCATATGAATCTTCATATTATTCATCATATTATTCATCATACTACTTATCATATGTCAAGAATGTACTCCTCAATTGTACCAGTATACCTTTTACCACACCACAAAGCTTTTAAATAGGCGCTCCATTTTCATATGAATTTCAAAGGAAAAGAGGAAGTAATAAGTGACGAAGGGAATCACACGCAAATTACAGAGGACTCCTAAAGATCAGTATATTCTAACGATTCCTAAGACTTTAGTGAAAATTCTCGAGTGGAACGATAAGGATGAGATCGATTTTGGTTTTGAGAGTGGCAAGTTGACGCTGAAGAGGGTGAAGAAAAAATGAAACGCTTCACTCTCTTGTTGGTACTTGCACTTGTTCTTTCTGCTGCTGCAGAGAACGTGACTGTGATAGAGACTGTTGACGTTCCAGCTTCTGCTCCTCTTGTAGACGACGCACTGAGCGTGCTAGGTTCTGCTTTGTCGAACGCTTCAGTTCCTGACGTGCCTGGCCGTGTCTTGGAAGTCGTGCAAACTCCAGACAATTTGTCAGAGTTAGTTGTGGAATTCACGACAGAAAACACAGGCATAGTTGAACAGCCTGTCGGGCTATTGAACGATTCTGATGCAGTGCCTGTTACAAACTATTCTGTTGAACCGCTTGATGCGGTCAATGAGTCTGAACAACCAGATGACGTGCCACAAACCACAAACTACACGCTGCCCACTACAAACTATTCAGTTCCGCCAACCACCTACTACCTACTACCTACTATCTACAACCTACCGCCTACTGTCGAGGTTGTCGAAACTGTGGATGTTCCTGCTGTTGCCCCGTATGTTGAGGATGCATTGGATGCAATGGTTGACCAGTTGCAGAACGCTTCGCCTGTTGTACCAGTTGAGCCGCCTGTTAACAATACTGTGAACAATTCATTGCGCGGAGAGCTGGTGGCGATTAACGACTCGATCCTGGTTAATGAGTCTGTAGAATTGGTTTTGAATGGGTCTGCACAGGTCAATGCATTAGCCAATGTCTCTGCAGTGTTTGTTGTGCGTGATGCTTCTGGCAGGGGTGTTTCGGGCAGTGTGAAATTCCTTGAGCGTGGCACTGGCAGGTTATTGGCGCAGAAGGCAATGGGTGTGGGAACAAGCTCTGCTGTTGAGGTTCCAAGAAGTGTTGACGTCTTGGTTGACTTGGATTCAGGTCCTGTAAGTTCGATTGAGTTCGAGGATGTTAACCTTTCTGGAAGTGAGGTTTTGCGTGTTGATGATACTCCTGAGTCCGGCAGGTTCGTGCAGATGTACGCGATTGATCCTGTTGGGGTGAACTTCTCAACAGCCACTGTTACTGTTGTTGCTCAGGGTACTGCTTTGTTGAAGTGTAAGCAGTGGGACTTTGATTCAAGATCTTGCGCTGGTAGCTGGTCTGTTTTCAAGTCTGGGTTGATTCCGGGTAGAGAGTATTCGTTTGAGCTTACTCCGGAAGACCCTGGCTTTGGCGAGATTAATGCTACTGCTGCCATTCATCTTGACAAGAACGGTTCGTTCGTGAGCGATGTCTTCTCACAGGTGAACGCTATTGATGGTGTGTGGTCTGAGCCGATTCCAGCAGGCCATAAAGTTAGAGTAACTTTCGAGCGTAACTTGACGAATGGCAGCGTGATCGACTTTTTGGCAAGGGATAATGGAACAGTTAGCTATGTTGAAATTTACGTGGCGAATACTTCTGTGATAGTTGGCCGTTCTGGTATTGCTGGTATTGCTGAAGTTCAATATGTGAAACTAGGTGGTGTTCCATTTGGCACAGATGTTTTCGACCTCAAAGTGGTCAAGCTTGTGCGCAATATTACGAATGATAATTGTGATGCAACAGAGCCTGATTGTAATGCTAATACGTTTGCAGAGAACGCACTGTCTGGATTTATTGAGTTTGACTTCATTCATGATGCTGCAGTTACTGCTGCTGGTTCTGATGGCTTGGCTGCTTATGCTGAAGCTTCAGTTCCTGCTCCGCGTTACCGGTTCTGGAATTTGTCAAACCAGTCATTTATGCAGGAACAAACTGATGCGAACTCGGTTGGTGCGGATATTGAATGGCTGGTTTTGCGTCCGGGACCTAGGTTTGACAAGTTTGTGATGGGGACTCTTGACATTAATACAAACACGTCTGTTCAGGTGTACGAGTCTAACTGGTCTGACTTTCAGGCGTTGGCGTTTGACAACCCGAATACTGGGCGCAGAGGGTTTGATCTTGATTTCGAGCAAATATCAGGAGACGCCTTAATTGTTTATGAAGATTCAATTGTTGCGAATGGACAGGTTAAGTATAGGTTGTATAATGGCACTGGTTGGAGTTCTGAGTTTGCTTTGAATACGAATGTTACTGCTGCTGTTCATTGGGTTAAGACTGTGGGCCGCAATGGTAGTGATGATGTCATGGTTTTATTGGAGGATGCGAACCTTGACATTTTTGCTGTGATGTGGAACGGTACAGGGTTTGATAATGCTACTCAGATGAACATTACTGGTAGCGTTAACGATATTGCCGAGCAATTGTTTGACTTTATTTGGGAGGGTTCAAGCAAGGATGGCTTGGTAGTGTACGCAAACTCTACAACGACTTATGCGTTCAGGACGTTTAACTATTCTGCAAAGTCTTGGAGTGCTGATCAGGTGTTCTTCACTTTGGACAGCGGTGCTCCGAATGGGATGCGTCTTTGTGGCGATAAAAAATCTGATCGTATTGGTTTCGTGAGCCAGGATACTACGGGTGATGGCAACTTCAGGATGTGGAATGGCAGTGCTGTTGAGACTTCTCCTGTTCCTCCTGCCGAGGATGCTGCGATTGAGGCAAATGGTGCGGGCGCGGTGAGTTTGGATTGTGCGTTCGAAAGCCAGAGTAACAATGGATTATTCGGGTATATACCTGGTTTGCCTGGTGCTGATAATGATGCCCGGGTATGCAGTTACAATAGCTCGTCATGGTCGCATTCGAGCATGATAAACTGTCCGCTCACTGGCTCGTTGATTGGTGGCGGGAATAGCGTGGAAACGCTTGAGTTCTACCCGCATCCTGTTACGAATGAGATTATGATGCTTGGTTTTAGCTTTGTAGAGAATTTGGCGAGCGCGAGGTGGAATGGTTCAAACTGGACGAATGTTTCCACTATTGAAACAGCTCTCGATTGCTTGAACGGTCAGACTCAGTGTGCAATGTTTGCCTGGGGCAGCTTTGATCCCGCTCCGAGCATCCTGGTTGTTTCTCCAGCAAATGGTTCGATTTTCACGACAAATGGAACTGTGAACTTTACCGTGAACGCGACGGATAACATTAACATCAGCAGGGTTAACGTGAGCGTGACTTTGCCGAACGGTAGTATTGTGTCGTTCAACTTGACTTTAGTGAGCGGCACAACAACAAGTGGGTTGTACGAGTTGAACTTCACTAATACGACTCAGAATGGTCAGTATAACTTTACAGTGTTCGCGCTTGACTCGTCTGGTGCGTCAAGCTCTGTTTCAGGGTCCTTTACAATTAGTGGTGCGTTGTTTACTAATGTGACTGTTGCCAAGTCTGACAGTCCTGATCCTGTTGTGAGAGGCCAAACGCTGCGGTATCAGATTAACGTGTCAAATGCTGGTACGATAGTTGCGGAGAATGTTACTGTGCGCGAAACTTATCCGACAAACGTTGTATTTAACGGTTCACAGCCTGCTCCAAGTTCGGGTAATAACACGTTCACGATTGGTAATCTTTCTGCTGGTCGATCTTTCCTTGTTAACATTACTGTGAACGTGAGCGCGTCAAACGGCTCGTTGTTGAACAATACTGCTGTTGTGAACTATTCGAACTCGACTGGCAACCAGTCTGTTAACACAAGCATCTTGACTACTGTGCTTGGTTTCCCTGTTGTGTTTGCGGACAAGGCGGATACTCCTGATCCTGTGTTGAATGGGTCGACGTTGCGTTATCAGATCACAGTATTCAACACTGGTGATGAGATTGCGTATAATGTGACTGTTGTTGACGGCTATCCTGCAAACGTTATATTTAATGGCTCACAACCTTCGCCTGCTTCTGGCAATGGCACGTTTAGTCTTGGCAATTTGTTGCCTGGCCAATCTACAACGATCAATATCACAGTGAACGTGAGTGCCGCTTTGGCGAATGGTTCTGTTTTGAATAATTCGTTTAATGCGACTTTTGCCAACATTTCAGGTGTTAACACGACCGTGCCTAATAGTACTATTACGACTGTGCAGGGTGCTGCTTTGGTGTTCACGAGCAAGTCTGATAGTCCTGATCCTGTGCCTAAGGGTACAACTTTGCGGTACCAGATTGTTGTGAATAACGTTGGAACAGAGATTGCGTATAATGTGACTGTTGTTGACGGCTATCCTGCAAACGTTATATTTAATGGCTCACAACCTTCGCCTTCTTCAGGCAATGGCACGTTTAGTCTTGGCAATTTGTTGCCTGGCGTTTCTACAACCGTTAATATTACTGTGAACGTGAGTGCTGGGTTGACTAACAATAGCGTGTTGAACAATAGTTATAATGTTACTTTTGCAAGTCTGGCCGGTCAGAACTCAACAGTTTCTAATAGTACTTTGACTACTGTGCTTGGTTCTCCTGTGGTGGTGTCTGTGAAGAGCGATAGTCCTGATCCTGTTGTTAAGGGTCAGCAGTTGAATTATAGTATCTTAATCAACAATACTGGTGACGATACTGCGTTTAACGTTACCTTGGTGGAAACTTATCCTGCTGGTGTTGTTTTCCATAGTAGTGGCCCTGTTCCAATTTCAGGAAACGGCACGTTTAGTTTGGGTAATTTGTCTCCGAACGCATCTACAACTGTTAATATTACTGTGAACGTGAGTAATGGTCTGTCTAATGGTACTGTTTTGACGAACACGGTTAATGCTACATTTGCGAATAGTTCTGGTCAGAATGGTTCTGCTTCTGATTCTGAGCTTACTACTGTGCTTGGTTTCCCTGTTGTGTTCGCTTCTAAGAGTGATAGTCCTGATCCTGTGCCTAAGGGCACAACTTTGCGGTATCAGATTACTGTGGTGAACTTGGGTGATGAGTTTGCATATAATGTGAGTGTTGTTGATGGTTATCCTGTGAGCGTAGTATTCAATGGCTCCCAACCTGTTCCAACAAGTGGCAATAACACGTTTAGTCTTGGCAACTTGTCTCCTGGTCAATCAACAACCGTGAACATTACTGTTAATGTGAGTTCTGCTCTTACAAATAGTACTGTGTTGAATAACTCGTTTAATGCTACTTTTGCGAACTTGTCTGGTGTTAACACGACCGTGACCAATAGTACTACAACTGCTGTTTTGGGTAGTCCTGTTATTGTGAACATTAAGAGCGATAGTCCTGATCCTGTTGTTAAAGGTCAGCAGTTGAATTATAGTATCTTAATCAACAATACTGGTGACGATACTGCGTTTAACGTTACTGTAGTAGAAACTTATCCTGCTGGCGTGGTGTTCCATAATAGCAGTCCTGTTGCAAGCTCAGGAAATGGCACGTTCTTGCTTGGCAATATCTCAAATGGTTCTTCCACGACGATTAACATCACTGTGAACGTTAGCAATGGTTTGGCAAATGGTACTGTTTTGACTAATGTTGTTAATGCTACGTTTGCGAATAGTTCTGGTCAGAATAGTTCTGTTGTTGATTCTGAGCTTACTACTGTGCTTGGTTTCCCTGTTGTGTTCGCTTCTAAGAGTGATAGTCCTGATCCTGTGTTGAATGGTTCTGTTTTGTCGTATCAGATTACTGTGATAAACTTGGGTGATGAATTTGCGTATAACGTGACTGTTGTTGATAGTTATCCTTCAAACGTCGTATTTAATGGAAGCCAACCTTCACCATCTTCTGGCAACAACACGTTCTCATTGGGCAACTTGTCTGCTGGTCAGAGTGCGACTGTTAACATTACTGTTAATGTTAGTGGTGCTTTGGCTAATGGTTCTGTTTTGAATAATTCGTTTAATGCGACGTTCGCAAACGTTTCAGGTGTTAACACGACCGTGACTAACAGTACTACTACGAATGTGCAGGGTACTCCTATTGTTATCACGATTAAGAATGATAATCCTGACCCCGTCATAAAGGGTCAGCAGTTGAACTATTCGATATTTGTGAATAATACGGGTGGTGAGATCGCTTATAATGTGACTGTTGTTGAGAGCTATCCATCTGGTGTTGTGTTTCATTCAAGTACGCCTGCTCCAAGTAGCGGCAATAACACGTTTGGCTTTAGCACTTTGTTGCCTGGCCAGTCAACCACGATTAACATTACTGTTAATGTGAGTAATGGCTTGACAAACGGCTCTGTTTTGAACAATAGTGTTTCTGCTACTTTTGCTAATGCTTCTGGTCAGAATGTCACAGTGTCTGATTCAGAGCTAACAACAGTTCTTGGCTTTGCTCAAGTTTCTGTAAATAAGTCTGATAGTCCTGATCCTGTTGTGCGTGGTGCTACGTTGCGGTATCAGATTGTTGTGAACAATACTGGTGATGAGATCGCGTATAACATTACTGTTTTTGAGGATTATCCTGTGAGCGTAGTATTCAATGGCTCCCAACCTGTTCCAAGCTCGGGCAACAATACGTTCTTGCTTGGAAACCTGACGAATGGAACTTTCACGACAATTAACATCACATTGAATATTGGCCGTGGTCTGGCGAATGGCACGGTCATCAATAACACTGTTAACGTGACTTTTGCCAACCTGTCTGGTGTTAACTTTACTCAGAATGCTTCTCAGAACACAACAGTTATTGCAGACACTATTCAGCCTTTGGTGTTTGATGTGCGTCCGTTTGAAGGAACGGCATTCGCTCCAGGCATCGTGATCGAGATCTCTGCAAACGTTACAGATAATATTGCTGTTGATAACGTGACTGCGAACATTACTTTCCCTAATGGTACGACGTTCTTGGTTAACTTGACCAGAGTTCCAGGTACGGATAAATATAATGGGTCTTTCATAACGCCGAACTTGAACGGGCAGTATAATATTACTTTCAGGGCGAACGATACTGAAGGCAACATCAATAATACAGTGGTGACGTCATTCAATGTAGGGCTAGATACCATTGTTCCACAGATTAGATTTGTAGGTCCAACTCCTGCTGACAACACGTTTACAGGCAATACGTTTGTGCCCGTGAACATTTCTGTTGACGAAGCGAACATGAGTGTTGCGCTTATCGAGCTTAATGGCTCTCGTGTGAACTTTACAACTCCTCTCAGGTCAGAAGCGAATGGCACTGACATAACTTTTGTCGCAAGTCTTACCTCACAGAGCCATGTCATTACTATTGCCGATAATGCTTCAAGGGCTAATTTGACAGCCACTTTTTCCGTAATTTCCGGTACTTTGAACGTGCTTGTTAACGGGAACAATGTTGGGACAATTGGAACTTCTGATGTTTCTCCGAAGACGTTTGAGAATGCTTCAAACTTCTTGCTTATAGGATCGAATACCATCGAGTATGCTCCGGTGATTGCAGTTACTGCAACTATTGACCAGTCAAATATTACTTACACTCCTTTGAACATGTCGTTCTTCAATAACTTCACAGGTCTTGCGGATGGCGTGTACCAGTACTTTGGCAGTGTGAGCGATATAGGTAGTAATTCGAATCAGACTGGGAACAGGACGATTACGATTGATACTTTGAGGCCGGCTGCTGAATTTGTTTCTCCGACTGATGCGAATGGTTCCACAATTGCGAGGCGGAATATCCTGGTTAATTTGACCGGAACAGACGTGAACTTTGCGAACACCACAATTCGCTTGTTCAACTCGACTGGCGGAGAGATTAACAGCAGTAATACTTCCAGTTCTCCTAACTTTGTGAACTTCACAGGTCTTGCGGACGGTTTGTACTTCTTTAATGCAACAGTGTTTGACTTGGCTGGCAATATCAACAATACTGAGACGCGGCAAGTTGTCGTTAAGGTTAATCCTCCGAATGTTTCAGTGTTGAGTCCTGTTGCTGGCGGTTCGTTCTTGTTGAACGATACTATTAACATCACGGCGAACGTGACTGATTGGCTGGGTGTTGGCACGGTTATGGTGCAGATTACCTATCCAGATGGCACTTTGCAGAACTTTTCGACAAACGTTACTGGCTCTTTGTATAATTTGTCATTCTCAAACTTGACGCAGCGTGGTAATTATACGATCAGAATATTTGCGAATGATACTTTGAATAATGTGAACAACTCTTTCACGCTGACGTTCATAAGGCAGAGCTTGAATGTGATCGACATAGTCAACCGTACGGGTGGATTTGTTAACTACACTTTGTCCGTGACGAGTAATGTTTCTGGCATGTTGAACCTTTCTGCGAATATTAGCGGGTCGCGTGTGAAATCTATCAGCATGCTGTTGCACAATTCAAGCAGCATTTTGAGTATTTTGCGCATTGATGATCCGTTCTCAGAGAGCCAGACGCCGAATGGCTCCTTTGTCGAGTACGCTATCGATCCGACTGGGATTAATTTCACCAATGCAAGCGTAGTGGTTACTGCGATTGGAGACTATCTTTTGTACACGTGTAAGAATTATAACTTCTCAGGTCAGGAGTGTTTGGGTAACTGGTCTGAAATAATGAACATCTCTCCTGGACAGAATTATACAATAACTATCACGCCGAACGACCCTGGCTTCCTTGAAACAAGCTCTGCTGTTGATGTCGCTATTGCGCCTGTTAACAATACCGCATTTGTGATAGCGTTTGTTGACAACAATGAATCTGATGTCTCATTTAGAATTATGAACACGAATGGAACCGTGATTGTGAACACGACTGATGTTGATACTTCTGCGGATAATGTTTCGCGGGTTGATGTTGCTTTGGTCAATAGCACGCACTTTTTGATTTCGTGGGTTGATGGGCCATCTGATGACTTGACCCAGGGGCTGTTCCTGATAAATGGAACGAACACAACTTCTCCGACTGTTGTGCGTGCAGGGATTGGTTTGAATACTGATGTGAAGCTTGCCTCTATCGTTAACCAGTCTGTGACGTGTTATGCGAATGATGGGAACGCAGACGCGTCATTCTTGACGTTCTTCAATAATGGAACTCAGTCTGTTGGGGAGTTAGCGGTTGATGGCAACATGGCTCCTGCTGCTCCTAATGAGAATTTGGTTGGATGCGCTGGTGCGAATAGTACACGGTGGGCGTACTTCTGGTTTGATGACTTGTCAAACGATGCTACTTTCAGCATTCAAAGTGAGACGGGGGCATTGTTGACAGGCCAGGTTGACATAGATGCTGATGTCGGCGAAACTGGGCAGGTTGCGATGACCTCGCTTGGGAATAGCTCATTAGTGAACAATTCTTTCTTCATGGCATTCTACGATTCTGTTGATCAGAACGTTTACATTGCTGGCAGGACGAGCGATAACGTGGTGCTGTTCGCTCCGGCATCTATCGATGGGAATGCAGGAGTCATTTCGCGAATTTCGGCGGGTACTGTGAAGATGAATGAGACAAGCTCTGAGGATGTGGCTGTTGTCGCGTGGTGGGATGAGAATGCTGGTGCGATCAAGGCAGCTACTTTTAATGCGAGTGGTTCCAACATAAGCAACGAGATAACAGTCGAGTCTCAGCCTAATAGTACGTTCAGATTGTTGGATGTTGCAGGTCGTGTTTCAGTTACAAATAACTCTATCTGTCCTGGCAGGTTTGTGGTTGCATACACGAATAGTTCTGGCCAGGGCGTGTTTAAAGGCTTCTTCACTGATGGCAGTTCGTGGGATGGGACTTGTGACTTGGTGACTCCATTGGTGTTTGACTTGAGGCCTGTTGTGAATAGCACGTTTAACATTGGTGAGACAATTGAGCTTGCTGCCAACGTGACTGATGATGGCGTTATTGATACCGTGCTTGCCAACGTGACCTTGCCTAATGGAACAATACAGCAGGTTGTGTTGGTGATTGTTCCTGGCACAAGTAAGTATAATGCATCTTTCTTCATCCCGCTCACTGGTTTGTACAATGTGACAATTATAGCGAATGATACTAGTGGCAGAGTCAATAGCTCTGAGGTTACGAACTTCACTGCACTATTTGTTACGCCTTCTATCTCGACTTCAAAGACCGATAGTCCTGATCCTGTTGTGAAAGGTCAGCAGTTGAACTATAGCATCTTAATCAACAACACTGGCAACTCCACTGCGTTCAACGTGACTGTTGTTGAGAGTTATCCTTCTGGTGTCTTGTTCCATAGTAGTAGTCCTGTTGCAAGCTCAGGAAACGGCACGTTCTCAGTAGGCAATCTTTCGCCAAACATGTCAACAACGGTGAATATTACTGTGAACGTGAGCCTTGGATTGGTGAATGGTACGGTGTTGAACAATAGTTATAATGTGACTTTTGCGAATGCTTCTGGTCAGAACGCTACGGTTACGAATAGCACTCTTACGAGTGTGCTGGGCGCGCCGGTTGTTGTTACGATTAAGACCGATAGTCCTGATCCTGTTGTTAAGGGTCAGCAGTTGAATTATAGTATCTTAATCAACAATACTGGTGATGATACTGCGTTCAACTTGACGTTTTTGGATTCATACCCGTCGGGTGTTGTGTTCCACAACAGTAGTCCTGTTCCAACTGTTGGAAACAATACGTTTTCGCTAGGTAACTTGTCTCCGAATGCTTCAACAACGGTCAACATTACTGTTAATGTGAGCAATGGCTTGGCAAATGGAACGTTGTTGAACAATACTGCAAATGCCTCTTTCCAGAATACGTTTGGGCTAAATCAGAGCGCGAGTGATACTGAACAGACTACTGTTGTTGGTTTCCCTGTTGTATTTACGAGCAAGTCTGATGCTCCTGATCCGGTCGCAAGAGGCGAGCAGTTGCAGTATTCCATTGTGGTAAGCAACCTTGGTGATGAGATAGCATATAATGTGACTGTTGTTGAGAATTATCCTGAGAATGTTACGTTCCACAACAGCAGTCCTGCTCCAAGCGTTGGGAACAATACGTTCTCGCTTGGTAACTTGTCTCCTGGTCAGAGCGCTACAGTGAATATTACCCTGAACGTAAGCGCTGCTGCAGCGAATGGTTCGGTTTTGAATAATAGTTATAACGTTACGTTTGCAAACGTTTCTGGGGTGAACACGACTGTGCGCAATAGCACAACGACTACTGTTTTGGGTGCTGCAACGATCTCGGTTGTAAAAGTTGATTCACCCGATCCGGTCATAAAAGGCCAGCAGGTGAATTATAGTATTTTGGTTAACAATACTGGTGATGATGTTGCGTTTAATGTTACTTTGACAGAAACTTATCCGTCTGGTGTTGTGTTCCACAACAGTAGTCCTGTTCCAACTGTTGGAAACAATACGTTTTCTCTAGGTAACTTGTCTCCGAATGCGTCTACAACTGTGAACATTACTGTTAATGTGAGCAATGGCTTGGCAAATGGAACGTTGCTTTCAAATTTTGTGAATGTTTCATTCCAGAACACGTCTGGCGGTAATAGGTCGTCGAGCGATACAGAGGTCACAACTGTTACAGGATTCGCTGTTGTGTTTACTTCAAAGTCTGATAGTCCTGATCCTGTTCCGGTGAATTCAACATTGCGGTACCAGATTATGGTGAACAATGTTGGTGATGACATTGCGTACAACGTTACTGTTGTTGAGGGTTATCCTGTTAATGTGACGTTCAATGGCAGTCAGCCTCTTCCAAGCTCAGGAAATGGCACGTTTAGCGTTGGCAATATTTTGCCTGGAGGTTCAACAACGATTAACATTACTGTTAACGTGAGCTTTGCTGCCTTCAACGGTTCATTGTTGAATAATTCGTATAACGTTTCGTTTGCCAACGCAACAGGGCAGAACTTTACGGTAACGAATAGTACGACGACAACAATCGCAGGTATTGTTGCGTTGGCTGTTTCAAAATCTGACTCTGTTGATCCTGTTTTGCAAGGGTCGCAATTGAATTACACGATCACAGTGCAGAATCTGGACGGCGAGATTGCATATAACGTGACGGTGAATGAAACCTATCCGTCTGGCGTGTTGTTTGTGAGTTCTTCTCCTGCCCCTGCTTCGGGCAATAGTACGTTCTCGCTAGGCAATCTTTCTCCTGGCGCGTCTGTGAACTTGTCTATTTTGGTGAACGTTAGCAATGGTATTGCAAACGGCACTGTTTTGAATAACTCTGTGAACGTGTCAGCGGTAAGCGTGTCAGGCGAGTTTGTGCAGGTGAATGCTACGGAGTCGACAACGGTTATTTCAGGTCTCTCCCCTGTTGTTGTTTCCATTGCTCCTGCTAATGGGACGAACACGACAAACTTGACAGTGTTGTTTTTTGCCAACGTGACTGACGCGGAGTCTGCAACTTTGAATTGTTCATTGTTGTTGAATGGTTCAGTTAATCAGACAAATTCTTCGGTTCTGAATAACTCAGTGGTAAACTTTACTGTCTCAGGCCTGTCAGAGGGCAACTATACTTGGGCGGTTGCATGTACTGATACTTCGGCTGATACAAGCACGTCTGAAACGAGGGTATTTGCTGTTGACCGTACTCCTCCTGACTTCTTGAGTTTGTTATTCTCTCCGAGTACGGTTGACGCGCTGGATCCAGGAGTGTTGATTAATTTCACTGCGAACATTACTGATAATTTCACCGCTGTTGACTTGAACTCTGTGGTGTTGCATATAGTGGTGAACGGTTCTTCTTTTGCAAATGTGTCGATGTCGTTCAATGTCTTGACTGGTGAGTTTAATGCTTCGTTCCTTGCAGTCGAGGGGAGTTATATCGTGTTTATGACTGGGAATGACACCGCAGGAAATAATGGCACGTCTGGAATTGTAGTGTTTAATGTTTCATTCGAGGCTACGTGGACGCGTTCTCCTGCCAATTTGGGTGTGTTCTCAAGTCCGATGGGGGTCAATATCTCGATGGGCAATATAACTATTAATAATACAGGGGATGTGAACTTATCGTTTGTGTTGAACTCTACTCTTAATGCCACCTTCTTCAGCGAGACTAACTTTACTCTTTCTCCTGGCGGGGTCAGAATGGTGGGTGTTAACGCGACTGCTCCTGGGACTGTTGGTGTATTCTCTAATAATATCACTATCAACGCGACCACTGTTGGCAGCTCGCTGAACGCGTCTCCTGCGCAGTTGAACACAAGTTTCACAATTACAACTGTGGATGATGCATTCTTGTTTGCCGACTTTTCAGTAATTCCGTCTCAAGTGCAGCGTGGCCAGTCAGGAATTTCGATTATTGCAAGGGTAACTAACAGAGGCACGAAGAATGCGTCTAATGTGACTTTGAATATAACCTTGCCTGTTGATTGGGTGCTAACTGGTGGTGGTTTGTCAACGTTCTTTGGAACGATCGAACCGAATGCTAGTGAGGAGTTGCCGATTATTGTGCAGATTCCATCAGGCGCAGTTCTTGGGTTCAGGGATGTTAGCACTGCAGCTGACGGGTTTAATGATTCTGGCGTCCTGCTTTCTTCTCAGAACTTGACGCTTGGTACAACGGCTCAAGTATTGGTTGTTGCCGGTCCTGGATTTGTTGTAGGAGGTGGCGGCTCAGGCAGCGGTGGTGGTGCTGGTGGCGCAGGAGGTGCGGGCGGTGGCGGTGGAGGGATAGATCCCGGCACGTTCCAGAAGACATTTTTTGAGCGAGCTGCCTTAGTGACAAATGAGACTATCGAGGTTAAGCGTGGTACAAGAATAGTATTTCCGTTGATTGTTACGAACGTTTACAATAATTCCTTGATGAAACGTGTTGATTTAACTGTTGACGGCTACCTCTCAAGATACATTCACTGGTCCCCGCAAGCATTGGAGAACATTCCGTATGGGCAGAGTAGGATTTTCGATATCGAGCTTGCCGCTCCTGCTTATGAGCAGCAATCAGAAGTAAACATAACCTTCATAATGACTTCTCTGTTGGAAGCAGAGGGTGTTGAGTTCAGGAATGGTTTGCCGTTTTCAACCAAGATTAGGAAGACTGTTGTTGAGTACAAACGGGTCCGTTTGATTATTCGAGAAGTTACATCGGATGAGGTTGAGCGTGCTTATACTGATGTGGAGAGCTTGTATGCAATAGTTGTGGCAAAGGATTATCCTGTTACTCGGGCTGATGTGTTGCGCGGAATGTTAAGGAACGCTCTTGTTCAACGTGATTACAAGGAGTCTGCGTATGTTGTTGAGAAGTTGCGTTTGTTGTTGGAGCGCGAGTTGGAAGCAGGCGCTTTGTTGGATAAGGTAAGGACAGAGATAAACAAGGCAGAGGACGAAGGGCTTGACGTTCTTGCTGTTGAGAAGTTGCTTTCTCTTGCTGTTAAGGCATTCGAGCGTGAGGACTTTGATCGTGCGATCTCGTTGGCAGATGAAGCGCTCGCCGTGCAGTTGAGAGTTGTAGAGCGTGCTTGGACGTGGCAGAGTGTTGCGCGCAGGTACTGGTGGGCTTTGGCGTTGCTGGCAGCGCTTGCCTTGTATGGCGCTCTTAAAGCAGTGCTTCTTGCGCGTCTTGCGTTCATAAAGTACAGGTTGGATGCGTTGTTGCGCGAGCGTGTTGAGGCGCAGCGGTTGTTGCGTGAGGCTCAGGAGGCTTATTTTGTCAGGCGCGAGCTTGGTGGCAGGGAGTTCGAGCGTGCAAGTGGCCAGTTGCAGTTGCGTTTGGAAAGAATTACTGGCGACATGGTTGGGCTGCGCTTGTTGCGTTCTCGTTTGTACCGAAAGGATCAGGCTTTGAAGGTGGCCATCGCAGAACGCCAGGAGGCAATGCGTGGCTTGCGCGAGGCTCAATTGGCATATTTTGCTCATCACGTTATTTCCAGGAGGAGATATGAGCTTCGAATGCAGGTGTTCAAGAGTTTGGTAACTGAGCTGGACGCGCATATTGCAGAGTTGAGGAAAGAGGTGGGAAAATGAAGTGGTTGCTTTTGTTAATTGTTTTGTCTTCTTTGGCTTGTGCAGTTTCTGTTGAGCAGGCAAAAGAGGTGTTTTTGAACGCTACTGTTGATGTTGCTCAGGTTAAAAAGGCAGGTCTTCCATATGCTTCTTTGGAAGATACGTTATTGAGAATGAACGACTCTTTGGTTGGCCGTGATGAGTTCGCGTTGTTGCAGACTGCTGTCCACTTGAACGAATCAGTGGAGGGAAAGCCTCTTGCTGAGGAGTATTTCAGGATGATTGCACAAGCGCGGAGTGCTGGGTTGAGGCCCGGTCAGAATTTAACCAGAGTGGTTGAGCTTGGGCGATGGATTGCTGAGAAAAAGGTTTCTGCTTTTGACGCTCGTGATGCGTTGGAGGATTTGGGTGCGTTGTTGGTTCAGGTGAATGTTTCGGTAAATATGTCTTTGGTTGACCGGACGTTTGAAAAGGCGCGTGATGCTTTTGAGTCAGAACGGTACGATGAAGTTTTTGTCTTGGTGCATGCCACTAGGATGCATTTGGCAGAGGCAGAGTCTGCTGCCGTTCGTGAACGCACGTTTGCTTATATTGCAAAGAAGAACATAACAGAGTTTGTCAAGAGGCATACGATCGGTGTGATTGTGGTTCTGGCAATCCTGGCTATTTTGGGAGTTTGGGGCTGGCTTGAGTTTCGCGTGATGTTTGCTTTGCAGAAGGAGCGTGAGGCTTCAAGGGTGATTGATGCAACGAATAAGACTTTGCAACATGTTCAGGAGGAGTATTTTGCTGGTAAGATGGGCAGGTTTTCATATCGGCAGCGTATGGAGCAGTTGCGTGAGCGTGGACGGAAAGTTAAGGCAGAGCTTGCTGCTTGGAAGTCTGGTGTTCAGAAGTATCGGAGGTATGCGTTGCTGAACCGGTTTAGAAAGGGGTGAAGTACTTGCACGAGGATGAAGGTATAAGGTGGAAGGACGAAGAACGTCTATCTTCGCCCTTCATCCTGATACCTACGTGCTTCTTCCTTCGTCCTAACTCCTACAACCTAACGCCTAATACCTTCCGCCTTCGTCCTATATCGTCGTAAACACTTCTTGTTCTGGATAGACGACTATGCCGTTTTCTTTGATTTGCATTGCCACTATTTGTTTCTTGAAGCTTGCTCCTCTCATTTTGAGGATTTCGAATGCGCTTTCTCTTGAGTTCCCTGTTCTCACGTTGTAGAAGATGAATACTCCGTCTGCGAGGAATTCTTCTGTTCCTGTGGCGCTTAGTTTTTGCGTCGGGTCTGGGGTTTCTGATATCAAAAATGCTGTGCTTCCAATGTCGTTGAAGAGTTTGAATAGTTGTTCCAGGTATAAGCGGTAGCTTTCTTCTTTTTCAAATAGTGCTGCCGCGACTGCTGACAGGCTGTCGAGCGCCACTCTGTCTGGTTCAAAATCTTTTGGGATTAAGAGCGGCTTTAGGTCGATGAGGAGTTCTCCTCTTACTTGTTCAAGCATTGCGTCCATTTGTCTTGTGATGTCCATTGGGTTGAATTTTTTTATTACAAAGAAGCCTCTTTTTTCTAGTGGCGTTATATCCCATCCGAAGTCTTTCATGTGTTGTCTTAGTCTTTCAGTGTCTTCTTCTAGTGTCATGTAGAGGACTTTCTCTCCTGCTTTTGCTGCTTCGTATAGGGTTTGCAGGCAGAAGATTGTTTTGCCGCTTCCTGGTCCTCCGACAACCAGTGTTGTGCTTCCGCGGGGGATTCCTTTGGCAAACAGTTGGTCTATGCCGTCGATTCCTGTGCCTACGTGCGTTTTGCCTGATATGGCGATGGTAGGCGCGCTTTGGGTTTGTTGGAGTTTTTCTTTGAGTTTTGAGAAATCCATTTGCTCGTTTGAGTTTTTATTGGTTGGTTTTTGCGCAGGCTGTTTTTTCTTGCGCTGTTGGCCGGCTGAAGGCGTTGCCTGTTCTTCTGGCAGGTTTTTGGCTTCTTGTTCTGGATTATGTTCTTCTAGTGTACTTTCAGGGGCGTCCATGTTCATCTCATTATGTTTTCTTTGCTGTTTGTCCATTTTTCCCAGTCTTGGACTGTTACAATTAGGTGTGGTGGTAGGTTTACGATTCTTGGATCCACTGGGGTGTTCATCACGCCATCTCTGTTGTATGTTGTCTGGACTGTGTAAGTGTGTCTTTCGATTAGGTTTCCTTCTGTGTCAAGCTCGTCGATAACTAGTGGTATTCCTCTTGGATCAAAGCGGAAAACTATTTCTGCTGACTGGGTTGGTTTGTATTCGTAGGCGCTTCCTTCTTGTGTTCGTAGAATGCGTTGGGTCGTTTCCTTGCTTGAATAGTGTAGTGAGAGCTTGCTCATTATGCTTCCGCCAATGGTTGGGAGAACTCGTTCCTTGGTATCGACTTTGACCGGCTGGTCGCTTGCATAGTTGGCAAACCATTCTATTGGGCTTTTGCTGTAGAATGGTTCGATGGTTCTTATTATGTTGTCTTCGCGTAAAGTGCCTCTGAAGAGGAAGTTGAAGTATTTGAGGAATTCTTTTGGCAGCAGGTTTTCGTCAAGGTCTTTGTTTCCTGTGAGTTGTAGTCTTATTAGTGCTGCGGGGTAGAGGCTTGCGCCGACCAGGTCAGTGGTGATCACCTGTTTTGTTTGGTTTGTGTATTCTGCCCACCATCCTGGTGAGATATCTCCTGGGTAGACGTAGAGTGCTTTATTGTCTTCAACGTTCCAGTAGAGTATTCCTGGTGCGACGAACGGCCATTCTCCTGTGCTTCTGCTTGGCCCTGACGCGTATATTGGAAGTTCTCCTTTGTTGTAGACGTAATTTTGTGGCATTTTTTTTAGGAATGTTTTTCCGATCGGGTCTTCCTGCATTGTGATTTGTGGTTGTACTGCTGCTGATGCAGTGCTTTCAAATTGTACTGGTGTTGGAACTGGTGGAAGTGGGCATTCTTCTGGTGAGTGTGCGAACGTTCCATCGTTGCATTGGATGATTGTTTCTACAACAACAGCAGGTGCTAGTGAAATTCTGTCAAGGGTTGTTGCAAGTCCGAGGAGTATTACCAATGCGGCTAGCGCGATGACGACGTGACGCATAAGTATTTCACAAGAACTCAAGTATATAAAAGTTACTCTTTTGTATACTGGTTTGGGTTTTCTGAGATGAATGATTGTGATGGCCGAAGAGTTTTTAATACAGTAACAGTTCGAGCACACTGGGCCCGTAGCTTAGCCTGGTAGAGCACTGGTCTTATATGACCGCGTCTGGCACAAAACAACACCCGGACGTTCTAAGCCCACCAGTGGTCGGGAGTTCAAATCTCCTCGGGCCCACCAAATGATCACAGCGTTAGCTCTAACATCTGGCCGCGCAGTGAGGAGTTTGAACTTGGCCAAGCCCAAAAGGGTTGGACTGAGTTCAAATCTCCTCGGGCCCACCTTTTTTAATTCGCTTCGCGCTAATCCGCATCATGCAAGGAGATTTGAACTTCGCCAGCCAGCAGGCTGGTGGAATTCCGACGTTTGAACGTGATTATCTTGTTTTGTTGAGTCTTGCGTTTAGTATTTGTTTGAGTTTTTGAATGGCATTGGAGATATTTTGTTGGTTTCTCTCTAGATATTCTGGGTTTATCATGACGCCTCGGTATGCGATATCGTTTCGCATTTCCCGAAGTTGATCCAAGAGCATGACTTCTGCGGTGCTAAATTCAGGATAGAATTTGGCGAGGTATCCAATTAGCAGTTCATGACTGGCGGTTTTCCAACCGTCAACGCTCATTATTCCAGTTATGAGTTCCTTGACGATTTCGTATAGTTCTTCTGCTAACAAGGTGGCAAACTGTGGAAGGGGTGTTATTTGGGCACGTTGTTCTCGAAGGGCGATCATCTTGAGGAGTGCGCGAGCTTTTTCAGTGTCAGGTCGTTGTTTGCTTACTTTATCAGATTGTTCAGTCCATGGTTCCAATCAAATCACCTTCAAATACCCATACACTACCGTTCCGTTTGCAAGATTATTGAGCAACTCTGGACTGATTGTTTTCATATCGGGTTCGAATAAAAGATTGACCTTTCGGTTCAAAGCCTTTTCGAACTTTCTCAAATCAAGGTTCACTCGCTTTGCCTGCATGAACAAATCAATATCACTTTCCTCAGCGTCTTCGCCTCGGGAAGCACTACCGAATAGCACAATGCAAGACGGGTACGTAGTTTTCTCGATGGTGCTCAGAATGCCTGTTTGATGGAGCCTTAAAACCATGTTCTGAGCTTTCAGAAGTTTGAACAAAGAGTCTTCCCTCACTGCTCTAAATGAAGGGTACAGGCCAGTGTTGTCCTTTATGATAAGCCCTTCAGCGCGCAAAGCCTTAATGTGGAGACGAACCGAAGGCACTGAAAGCTTCGTATTTCTCGAAAGCTCACGAATCAAGAATGCTTTGCGTGGAAAATCAAAAAACTGTTGCAAAACTCTATATCTGGAATATTTTTGTATCATATGAGATATAAATATGCCATCTGATATATAAATGTATCGGTCTGGACAATGAGCGCAAAAATTAACTACCTACATACCCAACCAATACTTAATCCAAGATAATCTAACTACCAGAGAATTGAAGAAAAAGGTAAACACCCAAATCTCCTCGGGCCCATCTTATTATCCTCCACTCTTCTTCCTACAACCTACATCCTGATTTATTACTTCACATGATGTACATCTGCCATTAGTGCGTGGTTTACTCTGTGTTTGAATTGTTCTGCAAGCTCTGGTGTTATTATGTTTCTTTTCCTGAGCTCGTCTACGTAGTTTCTGAGACTTTCGTGGGTGAGGTTTTGTCTGAGGTCGTCAAATTCGCTGCTGCCGATGGGTCCCAGCATTTCTTTGAAGGCTTCTTTTATTTTGCGGTCAATTGCTTCTTTGCTGGAGAATAGTACGCGTATTGGTCTTATTTCTTTTACTGGTGTTAGTGGCAGGGTGAAGAAGAATGTGCTTCCTTTGCCTGGCTGGCTTTCAACCCAGATTTTGCCGTTTTGGCTTAGTACTATTCCTCTGCAGATTGCCAGTCCTAGCCCCACTCCTTTTCCTTCTCGGTATATTGTTTGTTCTGCTTGGAAGAATGGCTCGAATAGTTTTGCTTGGTCTTTTTGTGAAATGCCTATTCCTGTGTCGCGGACGCTGAACTCGATGAATTCTCCATTGACGGCAGCCGCGATGGTGACTGTGCTGTTGGGCTGTGAGAACTTTATTGCATTGCTTAATAAGTTGCGCAGTACTTGGCTTATGCGGTTGGGGTCTGCTTCGATAACTGGCAGTTTTCCTAGCTTTGTGGTCAGACTTACCTTTTTGTCTGGCATAAATGTGTTCATGTATTTTACAACATCAAGCACAATTTCGGCAATGTTTGTTTTTTGGAAGGTGAATCTTAGTCTTGCTGCTTCTATGCGCGAGATTTCGAGGAAGTCACCAATGATTGAATCCAATCGGTCTGCGTTTCTTAACACCATTTCCACGCTTTGTTTTTGCTTTGTTCCAAGCTTGCCGTAGTATCCTTGTCCGAGCATTTGCAATTGTGCTTTCATGGGCGTCATTGGGCTTCTTAGCTCGTGGCTTGTTATGCTGAGAAATCTTGTCTTTGCTTGGTCTATTTGTTTTCTTTCTTGGTCTATTCTGCCGAGTGCTTCTGTTGCTTGGTTAAACGTGTTCCCTAATTCTTCCAGTTCGTCTCCTGTTTTGACGTTTATTCTCGTGTTGAAATTTCCTTGGCTGAGTTCGTGTGCTGAGTTGTAAATTTGTCGTAATGGGCTGACTATTCTGGATGTTGTGTAGATTGCAGTTATTGCTGCGAGGATAGTGCTCAGTATGATTAGTGGAAGGATGTTGCTGGTGGGCATTTTTGTGTTAATGCCTATTGTGACTTCTCCTAATTCTTGCGGGAGCTTGGAGCTTATGGCGTAAAGTTCTTCACCATCTACTTCTGCAAGTGTTGCCTGTCCGGTTAAAGGCGGTAGTTTTGTAGGAATTTTTCCTGTGTTGGCCAGAATTCTTTGTTGTGGATTTGTGATGACTATGTAAGAAATTCGTGGGTCTCGTGCTTGGGTGATGAGTTCATGGATGGCTTGTCTTTGCTGGAGTATTACTAGTGGGGCGGCATTTTTCGCGATTTGTTGCGCTATTGGAAGTCCGTAGCTTGTTGCTTCTTCCTTGGAGGCATGTTCAAGTGATTTCTGGACTGTGAAATAGGCTACAAGTCCTGGAATGAGAACTATGCCTATGATTATTATGGTTAGTTTTTTTTGCAGGTTCATCTTTTTTTATAGAACTCAGATGATATATTATTTAAGCCTATTTGCCCCAGTTGACGCACGAGTCTACCATTACGCATGCGCGTTGGATTATTTCCTGGTGTTCTTGCATTGTGTAGAGGACGCATTTTGTTTTGGATGTTTTAACCTTGCTGCAGAGGTCCATTATGAATTTGAGTATGTCCGAATGTTTTTGGTATACCAGGAGGTTTGTGAGGCTGTCAAAGATTATGTAGTCGAAGTTCATTGTTAGCGCTTCAGAGATTACTAATGCTAGTTCTGTCAGATTTCCAGGGGTTACTGCTTGGCAGCGGGGGTCTGTTGTGGCTGGTTCTTTGAATATTTTGCTTATTGCGTCTATGAAGAAGAAGTTCTTGATGTTTATGTTCTTGCTGGTGAATGTTTGGCTGAGGTGTTCATAAGTTTTGTTTAGGGTAATGTAGCATACTTTTTTGCTGGAGAACTTCTTGGCTACGTCGATCGTTGCTTCGTTGTATTTTTCTGAAGGGATGAATAGAAGGACTACCTGGTTGCCTTGTAATGCAGTGTCAAGTATCATTTTTTTGTACACCTTACTGTTTTGTCAACATACATGCAGCATCGTGGGATGCGTGTTTCTTGCTCGTCAAGCGCGTAGATGACAGTTCTTGTTTGCCTGATTTTGTTTATGATTATAAATATGTATTGTTCCACGTCTTCGATGTCGCGGTAGCTGAACAGGTTTGTGATGCTGTCAAAGATGATGTATTCGTAGTTGTTTTTTAGCTGGCTGGCGATGAATGCGAATGTTTCCGCTGCCTGGTGTGGGTTGAGGAAGTGGACATTTCGCGTTTGGGCTGGTTTTGTGATAAGTGTTGTTATCAAGTCGATAAAGGTGGTGTTTTCCGTTTTGATGCCGTGTTTTTTGAAGAGTTCTTTTAGGCTGTCAAAGGTGCGGTTGAGGGTTATGTAACAGATTTTTTTGCCGTTTAGAGCCTTGGCAGTTTCCAGGATGGTATTTTTGTAATCCATTCCTGGCATGAGCATGAGGACTGTTTGGTTGTCCTGGAGCTCTTTCAGCAGGTTCATTTAGCCACCAGTTTTTTCACTCGTCTGAGGAGGTCGTTGATGTCAAACGGTTTTTGTATGAAATCGACGACGTTTCCTTCTTGTAGGAGTTGTTCTCGCTCTGCATCAGATGTTCTAACTACGCTGCAATATGCGATCGGCACGCCTTTGATTTTTTTGACCACTTCCTTGACAGGAGTGCCAGGCATCATAATGTCCATTAGTATAAGGTCTGGCTTGGCCTTTTTGAGCTTTTCAAGACAGTCGTCTCCATTGGCCGCCGTTATCACTTCATATCCTGCTTTTTCACAGATGGTTTTGGCTGTTTCGCGTATGTCTTCTTCATCATCAACAATCATGATCGTTTTTGTCCCAGAACTTGCTTTTTTTGCCATTTGACACCTCTTTAGTGTTTAGGCGACCTTTATGTTTTTAAGTGTTTCGTTGGGTTTGTAGAGATCGAAGGAAGAACTCGTATGATTCATTCATTGCACCAAGGAACAGGTGGTATTGCTCTCGGGTGATTCGTGATCCTTCGGCGATCTGCTCAAGTTTGGCAGGAGAGCTTATGCTGCGTACGGCATCATTCCCGCTTTTTGTGTGGTCAAGGTCCAAGATGCCATGTTGGGCAAGGAAAACAAGGCCGTTCTCTATGTTTGGAATGCCGCTTGCGCGAAAGCCCTCGCAGAAATCGCCTGATACGTGAATTGCTAGATGTTCAAGCACTCCTTTTGCGCCCAATCCACCATATGGGTGTAGGTTTGCGTTATCAACCATGAATTGCTTATATTTTCCATTCACGATTACAGGTGCAGGTGAATGCGCAAGGTGTTCGGGGAACCCGATTGCTTGTATGTCATTGAGCGCCCAGCGATCGTGTCCATAATGGCCTCTATGATCGATCTCGTCATTTGCGTTCTTTACGTATGCTTTGCTGCACGCCTTGTCCTCTGCGTCGCCATTTGCGAGCGCTTCTCCACCCGCACGAAGGAGCGGCACAGTCCAATGCGTGTATCCTGCGCTGACATGATGGTATGCTGCGTGGGCTGCTCTGAGCTGGTCGATGGTTCTTCCGTTGAACCTTTTAGTGAAGAAGGGTTCAAAAAGTTTGTGTGTTCGTATTGCCGAATCGAGCTCGGCAGAGTAAGTCAAAAAAAGCCCGATAATATCCTCTGCTTGCATGTAACCTATAGTGATACGGGTGTTTATAGCTTTTTCGGCAAATGCTTTTATAGGAACGCAGGCTTACAGGGTGCATGGTAAAAGAGGTTTTCCCTCTGGTTAGCTATGCAGTACAAAGCAAAGGGCCTTTGCTTAGTGGCTTAATGCTTGATAATGGTCTTGCTTTGCTTGGTGCAGAAGTGGCGCAGGAAGGTCTTGTTCCGGTGATATTTGATTACAGTACGGTTGGTTCGATTGAAAAGATTGCAAGAGATGGCAAGCAGGGATTTCTGGACGGAGTGGTCGCGGAGTTGGATGCGTTCATTAAGGAGCACGGCGTGCGAAAAATCGGTTTCAAGTTGTACGCAAACGGTTTTCAGGACTCAGTGTTGATTGCTGCCAGGCTGAAGGAGCGTAACCCAGACATCAGGGTTTTTGGCGGTGGACCTCAGGTGAGTTGGTTTGGTGATTCTGTGTTTGGCTATGCACGGTCTGCTTATGGGAGTGATGTGTTTGATGCATTGGTCGCAGGTGAGGGTGATGCTGCAATTCGTGCAATTGCGCAGGATGCAGAGGTCTCGCGTATTCCTGGCGCGATTTATCGCCAAGGCGGGCATACCGCTCGCAATAAAAAGCAAGAAGTGGAATTAGACGGCTTGCCTTACCCAACATATGACCCTGCTGTTTATCGGGGTATAGATGAGAAGATTAAGGTGTATGCGATAGAGGATAGCAGGAATTGTGATTGGAGAAAGTGCACATTCTGTATTCATCCGCGTATCGGCGGGCGTTTTAGAGAGAAGAGTGTTGCTGGCTTGATAAAGGAGGTGGAGTTTAATCAGAGGACGTACGGGTTCAACATCTTTCGGCTGAGTGGTCCGGATCCGAAGGTCGAATATGTGAACGCTACAGCAAGAATGCTTCCAGAAGGCGCCAGGTTCAGCGCGTTTGGACGGGCAGATCATGTAGGGTACGATTTTGATCTTCTGTCAAAAACGCTTGTTGGTGGTGTATTCATCGGTCTTGAGTCGGCTGATCCTGCTATTTTGCGTGATATGAAAAAGGCGGATGATCCTATCGAGTATGTGCGCAACGCCGAAGTGTTGATTCATTCTCTCAAGGAACATGGAATTCCTTCGGTTGCGTCATGCATTGTTCCTGCTCCCAACGAGACTGATGAGAGTATGGCGCGTACGCTTGATTTCTTGTTAAGGACAAATCCTGATTTCACTCCTGTTTTGCCGATGTGGCCTATGCCAGGCACAGTGCTGATGAAGACTGCTGACCCTGCCCAGGGGATTTTGCTTGAGGAGGGCTACGTGGCCAGGTTGATGGCATATGAGATTGATTTGTTGCAGCCCTCCGGGTCGTGGCCTAAGCCGCCATGGAAGTTGAGGGTGAATGGAGAATTCGTTGACAATCCATTTGAGGTGAGTGGCAGGTTTGCCAAGCAGATCGCACAAAAAGGTATGCGTTCGTTATCTGATGAGATTGTTTTGATGGCTGATTTGTATCATGGTCGGCTTAGCTTGGAGCAAGATGGGCGAAGAGCGCAGTGCCACGAGTTTAATGCGAGTTGCAGGGTTGCTATTCAGGAGGGTGATGTGGGCTTTCTGCGTTATGCTGTTGAGCGTATAAACCGAAATTCCGTACGATTGTGACGATAATCGTTCCAAATGTTTAAATAGCGAGAATATTTTTGTAGCGGTTGGTATAATTTTTGCGTAGCTGGCAAAGTTTGTCGGTAGAAAGAGGCGGTTATGGTTCCATTCAAGAAAGGGTTTTCACGTACGGATGATCAGGGCACGATTCATTATAGGAGTGCGGTTCCAAGCGATGCTCATAAGCTTGCAAAGCTCTATGATGAGGTTTACAAAGGAGGGTATCCAATTGTTGATTGTCTTGATCCTGTGCGGATCAATGATATAATTGAGAAAAATGAGCATATATGGATGGTTGCATTTGACAAAGGTGAACTCGTGGGTGCTGCTGTTGCAAAGCCCGAATCATGGAATAAGAGTTATGAGACTTGTAGGAGTGTGACACGTGGGTCGTACAATGGGCGCAATATAGGGAAGTTTCTCTATGAGATGGTGTTGCAAACAGCATTCCATCGTCCCGATTGCGATATGGTGTTTGGGTATCCACGTTCTGACCTGATGAAACGTCTGCTTGAGAAGACCACCCCGCCAATAGCAGTTGTCGGAAGCGATGGAGGGATGCATATAGTCTCAGGGGTTCGTGAAGAGCATCTGATGTGTTTTGTCTATAATCCACATAAGACGCTTTCGCGCGTTGTTCCCCAAAATCCTCTTTATGGGAAGAGCAGGGAGCTAACAAGGCTTGTTGAACAGTTTGATCTTGAGACAAATATCGGGCAGTATCCTGCTAGGCTCATTGTTGGCCCTGCGGCTGAGAGGTCATACGAATCGCGTTATGGGCGAGTGGCATTTGCTGACTTTGAACCAAGCAAGTGTCTCGCGATAACAGGAGTGAATGCGGATAATGTTTCCGATGCGTTGCGTTTAATCTGGGATTTCATCGCACCGCAAGCAACGCCCGCCCAACCAATATCAACTGTTGCCGGGCATGTCTCGATGTATGTGTTAGCGGATAAGGCTGAACTCATCGCGCAGTTATGTGCCCAATTTAATGGGGTTCCGAACCAGCGTTTTAGGATGAGTGGTTATCTTCCTGCGTGGTACGAGGAAGAAGGGCGGCGTTACGATTGTGTGTTGCTGACGACAAGATTGGATGGGGAGGCTCCCGTGATGCACGGAACAGAAGAACTGATAGCGTCCTTTCGCGAGCATTTTGACAGACTTGAGTTGAAAGTGATGACACAAGCTATTTATACTCGGCAAGGCTAGGGGTTTTTATGCCGAGTATTGTTGAAAAGGCACTGCGCTTTGATGCGCTTAAGCATGAGAAGGGAGAGGTGACGTTGTGGGGTCACTCATGTCTTATTAACCCGATAATAGGTGTTCTCGTTCGTGACCGGCTCACTGATCAGCTGGTTAAAGGTGATACGCGCAAGAAGATAGACTATTTTTCAGAGAAGTTCCAGGCGTATATGGGTGTTCGCATAACAGGCGAAAAGTTTGGCTATTCGCAGACGTTCAAAAGCAAAAAGGACTTGCTTCTTTTTAGTTCTGGACAATCAGACTTGCTTGGGTATGGTTCTTCAGAGTGGGTGCGTATGGATTTTCAAAATGAGCACTTCATTTTGCATATGAATTGCTCGTATGCGAAGGTCTATAAGGCAACGCTTGGGCTAAGCAAGGAGGCTGTTGATTATTGGAACGCTGGCGCATGGGCTGGAGTGCTTGAATACATTCTTGGAAAGAAGACTGCTTGTATAGAGACTTCATGTATTGCCAAGGGCCAGCCGTATTGCGAGTTTGTTGTTCGCCCGATGGACAAGTGGAATAAGAAGGACCCGTTGGTAAAGGCGAATAAGTTTGTTTTTGAGGAAGTCGTGCCTGATTTGGGCAAAGTCCGTTTGTGACGTTCGACAAATTTACTTGACTGTGTGAATGACAAGTCCTTTGTCAGTGATTTCTAGTGGATGTATGTCCTCGTCTGCTTTCGTGCCTCGCATCTTGCGCACGAGTAGGCTCCTGCTGTATTGTCCTCCCATGCTCTCAAAGGTGATGCTCACTATGCCATCTGCAATAAACTCGCTCACAGTATCCCTTGTCAGGAATTCTCCTTTTTCTGGCGCTTCTCCTGTTACAATGGTTGTGCATCCCAGTTGTTTTAAATCTGATAAAAATCCGTAGATGAATCGTTTCACCACAAAGTCTCCCAGTATTGGCGGTGAGAAGAATGCTTTGTAGTTCATGACATCCCTGAGTGCAAGATCTTTCAAAGGAGTGTAGACTGGCGCATTTACTGCGAGTGTTGAGATGCTGTCAATGACTAATCGTTTGATTTTGCGTTTTTCTGCTTCTTTTTTGATTTGCTCTATTGTGTTCAAAGTTAGATCGTGTATTGGGATGTGCATGAGCGTCAGCATGCCTGTTTTTTCTGCCTTCGCAAGATCCATTCCCAAATCCTTGGCTTGGCTTCTGATGTCTTCCAAGCTCTGTTCAAGAGTCACATACATGCTTTTTTCCTTATTAGTGGCTCCATTATGCAAGTATTGCAGTGAGAATAGTGTTTTTCCTGTTCCTGGCGTGCCGATTAGGAGTGTTACTGAGTTTTCTGGGAGTCCTCCTTGGACTAGTTTGTCAAATCCTTTTATTCCTGTTTGAACGCGTTTGACCATTTTTTTACCTCTTTGCAGTTTGTAACTACTAACTACACACTACAAACCAAGCATTGTTTTTAACTCTTATGGTTGGTTATTTCTATGTTTGCTGGTTTTCTTAGGTCTTGGCTTGCCCAGTGCATGATTTGTTGTTCTAGTGTGAATATTTCGCTTAGGTCTCTCATGAACATGACTGTTCCTGTTATGTTGTTTTTCTCGTCTTTTATTGGGCTGATGTTGCTTACTACTATTATGTCTCTTCCGTCTTTGCAGCGCAGGGGTGTCACAAAGTCAGTGACTGCTTGCCCTCGTTGAACATCGCTAATCGCTTTGGCAACCTTTTCTCTGGCCTCAGTCGGGAATGCAGTCTCCAGCCAGTTTTGCTTGGTCGCGATGTGCTCATATCCTGTCAGTTTCGTAAGAGTCTTGTTCGTAAGCAAGAGTTTTCCGTGGTTGTCGAATGCTATTATCGGCACTCCTGCTCCTGTTATCATCTCTTGTACGAAGTTGCGTTGTGTTACTAGTTGTGACTCTGTTTTTTTGAGTTTTGTGATGTTTCTGCTGAGCACCAGGATGTGGGTAATTTCCTCTTTCTCGCTCTTCACAGGAGTATATGTATCCAGGCTCCATTCTGGCGCGCCTATTGTGCGGTGTTGGACTTCCAGTGTTGTTGTTTTTCCTTTGAGCGCGTTTGTTAGCGCGTGTTTGCCTTGTTCTCTGTACTCGTCTTTCATTGCTGATGCCAAGTAGTCTTTCCCTACTGCTTGGCTTAGCTGTTTGAAGCCGTGTTCTTTTAGCCCGCTTGAATTCATAAAGACTACTTTGCCTTGTTTGTCTAGTAGGGTGATGCAGTCTGGGCTTGTTTGTGCGAGTACTTTGTATCTTTCTTCTGCTTCTCTTTTTAGGTGTTCTGCGATTTCTTTTGCTTCTAGTGCTTCCCCTAGTTTGAGTTCTTCTTTTTTCAGGCCTACTTTTTCCACTGCCAGCTTGAGCGATACAAGTATTCTGTCGAACGCTCTTGCGAGTTCGCCGATTTCGTCTTGTCTGTTTTTTCCTGCTACGTGCACGTCTAGTTTTCCTTTGCTGATATCTTCTATTGTGTGCGTTAGTTTTTTGATGTTTTTGCTGACGTTGTAGCTCATCAGCATGCCTATTCCTAGTGCTGAAAGGAGTGGCGCTACGGTGAGTGCGAGGACTTCAAAGCTTATTGGGTGGTTGATGGTTCTGAGCGCATAGTACTCTGCTGCTGCAACTATGCCTGTTGCCGTTATTAAAAGTAAGACGAGTTTTGTTCCTATGTTCATGGTGCTCTTTTATTTTTACAATCTGTTAGCGTGTTTATATATTTATAGGAAATAACCTTATTTTAGGATAAATGAAATGTGTGTAATGTTATTTCCTAATAATCAATCACTTTTGCAGGGAATTCCGTTCCAATTGCAAGTGATTTGATATAACGAGAAGTGCCGAGCTTGAATAGTGCTATACTGCTTAGTGGCATGCTGGGACAGCCAATAATGACGAGTTCTGTCTGTAGAATACTCTTATGAAACTATGGCATGCATGCTCAAGGTCGCAATATTTATAAATCAATGTAGGTTATTGAATGAGTATTAGAGAAAAGAGGTATTGAATGGTTCAACTAAAGTTTGGTGCTCAATCCAAATTGATAACTTTGTTTCTCATTGTGCTGATGGTAGCAGGCGGCAGTCTTCTCTTTATACGCTCGACTGTCGTTGAACTTGTTGGACATGCAACTCCCAAGGTTCAAGCGGCGATGGAGTTGGAAATCAATCAAAAAGAATTCGCAAAAGACGTAGTTGATTATCTAGCGACAAAGAATCCTGAGGAAAAGGTGCAGTTTGCCGATAACAGTGACGATTTGAACCGGGAGTATGCTGCGTATCTCGCCCTTGTGCGCACCGATGAAGAACGCTACGCACTCCTGCGGTTCGGAGAGTTTATGAAACAATTCAACTCTCAAGCGAAGGAAATCTTTGCGCTCGAGGATCAGCAGATCCAAAAAAGAGAAGAACGGCTGCGGCTGGAAGAAAAGGTGCGCGAACTTCTTGCGAGCAATGTACGCGCGCTGAGAGTGGATGATTCGCGTTCGGGAGAGAAAAAGGAACTCATTCTCAAGCTGGAAAGCAAGACTTACGAAATCACGTCTTTGCTGCAATTGTATCTCATAAAGCCCGATCAAAAGCTGAAAACGAGTGTCGATAGTGCTATCGCTGGTGCTGGACTGTTGCTGGATGGGTATCGGACCTTGGAGCTTTCTCAGGCAGAACGTGATTTCTTTGCGGAAATAAAGATGGAATTGCAAAAGATAAGCGTGTTGACAAAGGAGACTATTGCTGACGAAGACAGGCAAACGTACGATATAGACCTGTTCACAAAAACAAGCCGTGAGATGGATGTGCTTCTCGATGAGGAACTCCAACCAATCACGATGCGGGAGATGGAAAGAAGTGAACAATTCGCAACAATGCTCTCTTTGATAGGGCTCGTTGCGATGCTTATCACGGGATTCGTAAGCTTTTTCCTAATAAGAAAGATTTTCGCAACAATTGAAGATACTGCTTTGAACACTGCTACCGCGTCAGAACAGCTCTCTGAAACCAGCACTTCGACCGCATCCGCCACTCAAGAGATAGCTTCTACGACTCAGCAGATGGCAGCATCAAGTACGAAGGCGACCGAGAAGGTTGAAGAGGTTGGGAAAATCATCACTGAGATGTCGTCAGCCATCACCCAGGTTGCGGACAACGCCCAGAAATCAGCGAAGAGCGCGGCTGATGCGAGCAAAAAAGCGATTGATGCAGGAACCGCGGCTGAACGGGGCGTTAAGAATTTGGATGCTATCAAAACCAGTGTTCTAGACTCGACGGCGGGCATAAAAGCGCTCGGTGAGAAAAGCGCGAAGATAAGCACAATCATCAAAACTATCAACGACGTCGCCGAGCAGACAAATCTGCTTGCGTTGAACGCGGCCATTGAAGCTGCCCGTGCAGGAGAGCAAGGCAGGGGATTCGCAGTGGTCGCTGATGAAGTCAGAAAACTTGCTGAAGAATCAGGAAGGGCTGCCGAACAGATTTCCGCGCTTATCATGGACATGCAGCAGAGTACGAATGCTGCGGTAAGCTCGATGGAGAAGGGGGCGGAACAAGTCGTCCAGGGTTCGGAGGTAATCGGCGCATCGCTCAATGCGGTGAAAGATATCTCATTGGCTGCCCAAAGTATCTCGTCCCAGTTGCAGGAGATTTCTGCGGCGACGCAGCAGCAACAAGCAGGCACACAGCAAATAGTCGCTGCTATGACCGAGCTTGCCGCGACTGCTGAAGAGAATGCCGCCGGCACGCAGCAAGTAAGTGCATCCATGCAGCAAACGAGCGCTGCGGTTCAACAGGTCAGCGCGTCTGCACGGCAACTCGCGGAAATCGCCGTAAGGCTTCAGGTGCTTATGGGTAAAGAGCCGCAAAAACGACAAACGAGTCCAGAACCCCGCGAGGAAGCGCGTGAAACTGTTCAGCATGAAGATCCAAGGATAAAGAAAAAAACGAAAAGGTAATATGCACGCAGAGCTTGAAAAACCAAAAGAGGAGCTGCAGTTCGTTGTTTTTGCTATCGGGGGAGAAGAGTATGCTGCGCCGATCCTTGATGTCAAGGAAATACTCAAAGCAACAAGGATAACAAAGGTTCCAAACGCTCCTGTTTTTGTCGAGGGAATCATCAATGTACGGGGAAAGATCATAGTAGCAATTGATCTTCTAAAGAAATTTCACGTCACTGCTGAATCCAAACCGCAGCACATTCTTATCGTGAATGCTGGCGACAATCTTTTTGGCATCATCGTTGAACAGGTCTCGGAAGTGCTCCGGGCGGAAAAAGACGCCATCAAGAAGACGCCTGCGATCTTATCAACGAAAATCCATTCAGAGTATCTTCAAGGAGTCATCATACTTGGTGAACGTATGGTCATACTCTTGAATTTGCAAAAGATTCTCTCAGAACAAGAGAGTTCAGACGTGCATGAAATCGTGATTCAGGCGGAGTCGAGAGGAGTGAAAGGGGAAAAATTGCCCCAAAAAAGCGTTGCCGACGCGAAAAAAGAGGTCGTGCGTCAAAGAACGAAAAGGAGGATCTCCCATGAAAAAAAGAATACTTACCATTGAGGATTCGATGTTTGAACGAAAAGCTATCATAAACTTGCTGCGAAAGGGCGGCTATACGGATGTCATTGAAGCGGAGAATGGTGCCGAAGGCGTGGAAAAATACAGGAAAGAAAAGCCTGATTTAGTGCTTCTTGATTTGCGGCTTCCTGGCGAACCTGCCGGCCTTGATGTGTTTCGGGCGCTCAAGAAGATAAATCCTGCCGTGAAATGCATCGTGGTAAGCATCGTGCGCGCCAAAGAAACCGTTGATGAAGCGCTGAGATTGGGAGTAAAGGCGTATATCACAAAGCCAGTCACGGAACAGAAACTAGTTACGGAAGTGAAAAAGGTGCTTGGCTGATGACGAAAATACTTATTGTTGACGATAGCGCATTCATTCGCGCGGTTCTAAAAGACATCCTCATGAAAGGAGGCTACAAGCAGATTGTTGAAGGAGAGAGTGGTGAAGATGCGATAAAACTCTACAAAAAGGAGAAGCCAGACATCGTGCTCTTGGATATAGTCATGAAAGATAGCGGTTTGGCCGCGCTTCAGAAAATCATGAAAATTGATTCTCTGGCGAAGGTCATCATGATCAGCGCGACAGGCCAGAAAGAAACCATTGATGACGCGTTGCGTGCCGGGGCGAAACAATATGTTGGAAAGCCGTTCGAACCGAAAAAAGTCATTGAAACGATCAAAAAGGTGCTTAAATGATCAAAGTCCTCGTTATCGACGATGCTTACTTTCTCAGATTCACGCTGGCCAACTTTCTCAATTCTGATCCCTTGATAAAGGCGTTCACGGCCAAGGATTACGAGGAAGCCATGCAGAAATTGAAGCTCCATCCCGATGTTATCATTCTGAGCATCGACATGAAGAGGATTTCATGCCTGGATATCTTGCACAACATCATGGGCACGCAGCCAGTGCCGGTGATCATCACCTCTTCGACAAACGATCTTTCCTCCCATGAAGTGCTCACTGCCTTCGAATATGGCGCATTTGATTTCATCACCAAGCCAAAACGGAACTCAAAAATGATGGACCTGAAGGAAGAGCTCATTGCGCTTGTCAAGACGGCAGCGTCCGTCGAGATCAAAAAGCTAGCTCTTGAACAGCGCGGGAAAATCGGAAGGTTTCCGCGGCGCTCGAATAAAATAGTGGTCTTGGGCGCAAGCAGCGGGGGTCCAAGAGCCATAGAATTCATCCTGAAATCAATTCCCACGGGATTTCCCGCTTTTCTTCTGGTCGTCCAGCACATGCCCCCTGGTTTTACCAAGACATTCGCTGAGCGCCTGAACAAGCGATGCGAAATTGGCGTGAAAGAAGCGGAGCAAGGAGAGAGGACGAGTCAGGGAAAAGCGCTGGTGGCGCCAGGAGGGTTCGCGCTTGAGATAGTAGCGAAGGACAATGGCGCGAAAGTCAGGCTGAAAAGAGAGAGAGCGGAGCTCATGCCCTGCATTGATACTGCGTTGAAATCGATAGCGCAGGTGTTCAAGGAGAATGTTATTGCTGTCATCTTGACCGGCATGGGGCAGGATGGCGTTCGTGGCGCAGAAGAGGTCAAGAAATATCGCGGAGTGGTCATAGCGCAGGATGAGCGCACCAGCGTTGTTTTTGGGATGCCGAAAGCCGTTATCGAACGCGGGTATGCCGACCACGTGTTGTCTCTAGACAGGATTCCAAAAAAAATAATGGAGTTGATATAACATGGACTGCCTCAAAAAACTCTACAAAGAGGAAGCGAAAAAATGCATCGCCGGCATTAAAAAATCGGTGCAAAAGCTGGATAAGAACAGCTACGATGAAAAGGTCCTTCTGGAATTGAGACGGTTAAATCACATGTTGCGAGGGAGTTCCTTGCAGATGGGTTACAACTCCGTTGCAATCATTGCCCAAGAGATCTCTGATAATATCAAAAATCTGGTGGCCGCATTGCAAAAGAAGGATCTCGACGGCAGTCGTGACATTTTCATCGCAGTTAAAGCCTTGATAAAAGTCTTGAAAATGGCCGTCGCCGCGGAATTGAATGGTAAAAGTCTCAACTTAAAACGTGTGAAATGAATACGGTCAAATTCCTCAAAGAGTTTCTTGCAGAGTCGAGAGAACATATCGAAAAGCTCAACCGCGCACTGATTGCTTTGGAGAAAAATCCAGGAGACCAGGAGAGCATAAATCAATTGTTTCGAAGCGCCCACACACTCAAGGGTTCTTCGGCCATGATGGGATTCACAGAACTCGCGGATAGGGCTCACCAAATGGAGGATCTCCTTGTCAAGCTTAGAAATAAGGAAGTGAAGCTGACCAAAGAGGTGGTTGACACTTTGTTCGCATCTATCGATGCTCTGGGGAACGCGGTGGAGGAGTTGATGAATAAAGGTGCGCAAAACGGGCATGTTTTGGATTCGCGAGAGAAGCAAGACCGGAAGACTAAGCAGGCCGGCATTCATTTGGCCGAAAGGCCTGAACTCGCCAGAACTCCGTCCTCTATACGAATTGAAAGCTCAAGACTTGATGCGTTGCTTGAGCTGGTAGGAGAGTTTCTCGTCAACAAATTGAAACTGAGCCGGTTAAAACAGGACTGTGAAGCGTTGAACCAGCCGTTGACTGAACTTGATAGGTTGATGCAGGAACTGCAGTTCCAGGTGATGGGGATGCGGATGATTCCGCTGGAGCACATATGCATGCAGTTTCCCCGAATGGTTCGAGACTTAGCGGCACGCGAAAACAAAGCAGTCAATTTTTCCATGAGCGGTCTTGATAGTGAACTCGATAGGACGATATTGGATAAGCTCGGTGAACCGCTCGTGCATCTCTTGCGAAACGCGGTTGATCATGGGATTGAGGCGAATGAAGAACGGGGAGGACTGAAAAAGAAGGCAGGAAGAATCACGCTCAGCGCGGTAAGAGACAGGAACAAGGTTCTCATCAGTGTCGAAGATGATGGTGCGGGTTTGGACATCGAGGAAATTAAGCGTGTCGCCGTGGAAAAAGGCATTATCACGAAAGAGCAACTGGGGAAACTGCCTGATGAAAAAGTGTACCAGCTTCCATTCAATCAAAGATATTCCACAAGCAAAAAAGTAACGGAGATTTCTGGCAGAGGGGTTGGCTTGGATGCGGTGAAAAGAACTGTGGAGTCTCTGAGCGGCAAGGTTGTCCTTGACACCAAGAAGGGTGAGGGAACAAAGATCACAATTGAACTGCCGCTCACGCTTGCTATCGTCCAATGTTTTCTTGTAGCTGTCGGGCAAGCATCGTACGCCATCCCAATGACGAATATTGTGAAAATCGTTGAGACAGAAGAGAATGACATCAAAACCATGGAGAAACAGGAGATTATTATTTTCGAGGATCAGGAAATTGCGCTGTTCCACCTCGCGAGACTCTTTGAACAGCCTTCAGAGACAAGGAAAAGGAGTGTTGCAATCGTAGTGGATGTCAGAGGGGAACGCGTCGGTTTTCTTGTTGACCGGATAGTTGGACGGCAAGATGTCTTGATCAAGCCGCTTGATCCGTCATTGCGCGATATAAACGGGCTCTCGGGCGCGACCATCCTGGGAGACGGCAGCACCGCACTGATTATCGACATGCAAACGCTCCTCGAGAGCTGCTCATCAAAATGAAACTGACGAAAAAAGAGAGTGATACATTGAAGAGCGTCTTATCTGGAAGCGCTCGACAAGCAGCGAGAGCATTATCCGAACTCGCTAAGAAAAAGATTGTCATAACTAAAACGTCGTTCAGCTGGTGTCGCATTGAAGATATGCCCAAGAATATTTCTCCAGAGCTTGTCATGGCGACGGTTTATCTTGGGATTGACAGGCTTATCAAGAAAAAACCTGCACGCGTGGGAAGCTTCCTATTAATCTCAACTATCGCCGACGCGTTAACCTTCACCAACATAGTTCTTCATGAGAAGAGAAACGACCTTGATGATCTGCGCAAAGACCTGTTGAAAGAGACCGGCAATATCCTGAGCGGCTCGAGTCTGGATTTCATTTCGCAGGCCCTCGGGTTGCGCCTGATAGAATCCATTCCCGACATCAGCATCGATCGCTTGAGTTCAACTCTTGATACGCTGTTGGCCCAACTTGCTACAAGAGCAGAAGGAATTTTCGTTTTCAAAACTGACTTTTCCATGGGGAACGAAAAAACGCGGTTCCACATGATCGTTCTATTCGATGATTCTTTCTATTATTCCTTGCGCGAAAAGGTTCGAACGCCCCATGTCTGAAAAAATCAGTGTGAACATCGCCGAATGCAGAGTCGCTGGAGGCAACGCCATCCTTGAATCCGTCGGTGTGGGAAGCTGCGTGGTCGTATGCCTCTATGACGCCGGAAAAAAGATCGGGGGTCTGGCTCACATACTCCTCCCTGGTCGAAAAAGCAGCCATGAGAAAAACCCGCTCAGGTTCGTTTATGCTGCTCTCGATGCCATAGTTAAACAAATGCGATCCCGTGGTTGCAAGAGCATAATTGCGAAAATATTTGGAGGCGCTTCTATGTTTCCCACCATTCAAAACTCTATTGGTAATGACAATGTCAAGTCGGTCAGAAAAAAGCTCCATGCTGAAAACATACGAATCGTGGCGGAAGATGTTGGCGGTAGCCAGGGGCGAAGCATATGGTTTGATGTCTCAACAGGCAGGGTGGTCGTTGGTAAAGTGTATGGAGAGACAAAGGAATACTAAGCGCGCAGGAAAAACGTTATAGTGTCCTTTGCAGTTTTCACCTTTCCCCCATGGAGCTTAATTATGTTTTTCGCCACATACAATGAGGCGTCCTTGCACCGCCTTAGCGTTTCAGGCTCCATGTTGAACAATGACTTTATAGTTTCCATGCGCGCCCCGCTGATGCTTAGCGCAACATACTTGCCTGATTGATGTGCGCGTATATGCACTGTTCCGCGTTCCGGAGCAATCATAATGGCGCTTTTCAAAGCATAACTGAGCGCTTTAGCAAGATAAGTTTCATCAGCAATTAAAAAAAACCGTTTTGGGACTGATTTTTTTAAACGTACTTTTTTCTGGCTTGAAAACGCCTTTGCATCGTGAATCGCGGCAGATGCCACCTTATTTGCTTGCACCCGCGAAAGTTTTAACGTCTTCAAACCATAGGTCATGCGCTCAGCATCAAAAAAAATGTTAATGAGTTCGTGAAGCGTCTGAACACTGCCCCGAATTAGGTTAATCATGCGTTTTTGATGTTTTCCGAGCTTTTGTTTCTTCAGGATATCAGTAGCTGCGAGCATAGGAACGATGCCGTTTAAGAAATCGTGAGAACATATGTCCAGAAATTTTTCTGGGAGAATCACCTCAGTTTTCGCAGACATCTGCCTGAATACTGCAGCATAAGTATATTAACATTTCTACGTCAAACCATCGACCTCGAGTTTGCATACTCTTAACCGCGAGCTTATAGCAAATCTCATTAATTTTGGAAGGGATTTTGTGAGATTTGCTATATTAGCAGAACGCACTATTTTTCCATTGTTGATGCGTTCTGCTATTGGCCCAAAGGTAACGTTGGCGGTTTCCATGTTGTGCAGCGTTTGCCGCTGACGAGCACTCGCGCTCGTAACCTTTTTAAACAGACTGCGTTCTTGCCACTGTATTCGCGCCGTTAGTATAGCGGTAGTACGCTGCCTTGCCATTGCAAAGCAATGAGGCTGTAGCCCGAGTTCGAATCTCGGACGGCGCATTTAACCTAAGGGTTAAGATATAACGAAAAGTATTTAAGTAAAGGGCACTTCTCTACATTTGATGGCAAGCGCGAAAATTGACATCTACAACTACGACAAACAAATCTCACAAGCCATTACGCGATTAAACAACAGCGACATTCCCGCAAAAAACAAAAAAGCAATTCTTAGCTTCATTGAATTCATAGAACTTCAAGGTTTGACCAAACCCCGCATTCTATTTTACTTGGAACGATTATACCAAATCGCACAATTAACAAAAAACGACTTTGCTCAACTCACAAGAAAAGATATTGAACAAATTGTCAAAGCAGTGAACGCAAAAGGATACACCGAACACACTCGAATTGATTATCTTGGTTCGTTCAAAAGGTTCTACAAACATGTCAAAGGTTGGGAAGGAAAAGAGGGCTACCCCGAAGACGTCGCATGGATCAAAACCTCAATGAAGTCCGACAGGGAACGCCTTCCTGAAGATTTACTTTCCCAAGAAGACGTTGAAAAGCTGATTTCTTCAGCAGACCACATCCGCGACAAAGCGCTCATCTCCACCCTTTTCGAAACTGGCTGTCGCGTGGGAGAACTTGCGTCTCTGCGTTTGAAGCACGTTTCTTTTGACAAATACGGCGCAGTTATTTTAGTGAATGGCAAGACTGGCATGCGTCGTGTGCGCATGATTATGTACTCACAGTATCTATCCCGTTGGCTTTCAGAGCATCCTGACAAAGACGATCCAAACGCGGCATTATGGGTAGTGATTGGCACAACCAAAAATGTTGCAAAAAGCGGCAAATTAGACGGTTACAAATTCAAATGGTCATACGAACTCAAACACCACACTATAATGAAAGCCATCCAACGGGCAGCGGACAAGGCAGGAATAAAGAAAAAAGTGAACCCGCACAATTTCAGACATTCCCGCGCCACCATATTGGCAAGCAAACTCACAGAAGCACAATTGAAAGAAATGTTTGGCTGGACGCAAAGCTCAGACATGGCCGCCGTATACGTCCATATGAGCGGCAGGGACGTCGATGATGCTTTACTCAAACTTCATGGCTTGCAGGAAGAAAAACCAGATAATGAGAGTTCTAAAGCCAAACGATGCCCTCGCTGCAAAGAGATTAACCCTCCAAACTTCAAATTCTGCGGTGGTTGCAGCTTGCCGCTTGATACCAAAGCTGCTATCGAGCTTGAAGAGAACCGTAAGAACGCAGACGACCTGATGAGCGAGCTTGTCAAAGACCCAGAGGTTCAGAAGCTGCTCGTTGAGAAGGTCATGAAGAAGGGACTTGCTGAACGACTGCTCAAGAAGTAAAGCCTCTCTCCCGCATGCGCGCGCGGGAAAGGGGGTAAGAGTGCCTCCCATAGGGAGGCAACATACCTCGACACGATCATTCTTGGTGTGCAAGCGGCTGTTTATCGACCATGGACAGGTTTTGAGGTGCACATGGTTTATGTGCGAATGGGTTTGTAGTATCGGTGCGCGTGTATTATTCATCTTTTTCTTTATTGCTTCTTCAAGGACATACTACGAAGTGCACGATTTGAGCAGCTTTGGTCTACCACTATCACTTTGACCACCTCCTTCAAAAGATACCTCTTGATCGTCCAACTCCAACACCGATGCGTCTTCCTCACATCCAACAGTCACTGCAAACAATCCTGCGCCATATCCCTCCCGCATTCTCCTCTCCTGACGCAAGCACCCCGCTCCCTTCACCCATCAATGCCTGTGAGCGTTCATACCACGCCATCATTCAACCACGCATACCAGCTATCCTATGCAAACACATCCAATGGCACCTCAAAAAGCACTCCCCCTGGCGGATACCCTCCCCTTAATACAACAACCGTAGGCCATACTAAAAATATCGACGAGAAGTCGAAACCCGTATACCCTACGGCTCATTCAGTATGCCCTAAATTAAAACAGGCCATGACAAAAATCAATAGTCCAAAAAACATTCAAACGAGCACACAGAAGAGCAAGACAAACTCCCTCCTAAATGGTGAAGAATTATGTAGGGGCTTCAACGAAAGAATCGGATGCCAAAAGCGGGTTTGTCAAGTGCTATATCGCTCTTAAAGTTTGCACCGTTAAGATTGTCTATTATGATATTGCGAGTCGTAAGTTCAGATGGATTATCATATGGAAATGGATCTCTCCCTAGTAGATCGGTGCCGAACCATTTTTTTACTTCTTCTTTCGTTTTTAGATCTGTTCCTAAAAGAGCACCTGCTACGAGCTCAAGTTGCTCGCGGGTGATTTGCCAAATGCGTTCTGATTGTAATTGCGCGCTAGTTTCAGGATGAGTCTCTTCTATGGTGATTGAATATTCATATTCTGTGTCATATCTATGCTGAAAGATGTCTCTAAAACGCGTGAAGGAGTTTGGAAGCCTTTGAGAAGTTACACGCGAACCTGTCATCGCCCCCACCTTCATGAATATCTGAAAAATATCTCGAATGTTTTTGATTAGTGCTGCCTGTTGTCCACGGTGAAATAAGTAAAGCGAGCTTAGTGTGTGAAACCATAATTGTGAGTCGGGCAGTTCCCAACCAATCTTTTTCAGACGCGCTTGCCAAGCATCCTGTGAGTAGCGATGTCCATTTTCAAGTAGCCCTTTGCTCCACTGCACTGTTACATTAGTGGAAGGTCCGTGTCCTTGTGAATTCCTTATGTTGAGAACGTTAAAAATAATGTAACTCGACTCGGTTTCAACAATGTAAAACATACGCGCATTGAAATCAGAGACAAAACCCAAAACATCTTGTTCTGCAACTAAGCCACCATACTTACGTCGCAGTGCATTTTCTAATTGTTGATGCACAATAAAATCATTCGGACTACCTTCGATTGCTCTTTGAAGAGTTCTAATATCAACATCCCCCATAATTTGCCCTTAGAATAAGCTGCTTATTAAGCTTTTCACTCAAAGACTCTCATCCACGAGAGCTAGCAAAAAGTTTAAGTAACATGCCTAAATTTAACCTCTTGATGGATATATCGGGAATAGTTATAGATTGGGCAAGAGATCATAAAGAGATCACCGCGGTTATTTTAGGCGGCAGTCGTGCTAAAGGAACTGCTGTCTCAACAAGCGATTATGATTTTGGAGTTCAGTTGGAACAAGACCCAACTCCTGATCTCATTAACCGATTGACTAAAGATTTCCCATTACAATCCGTGTCTGAAGCAAGAATTTTTCCTGAACTTGAACGCCACTTCGTTCTTGGTGGCAAAGGATTCAAAACACCGGAAGGGATAGATGTCACGTTGGGTTTTGTTAATGTTGCATTTTTGCTTCATGCGTTCAAGGAAAATCTCCATTATCCGGTTATCGATCAACAACTCGAATTCCTGAAGGTTGCAAAGGTACTGTACGACCCAACAGGAATAGTCGCTGATCTTCAAAAGAAAGAGTTTCCCGATTGGGCGACCAAAAAGCTCATCCAAGATTCGATAGGTCTTGCATTATGGAATGCTGATAAATGCCAAAAGGCAACGAAAGGACGGGCAAAGTTCACTGCCGCACTACTCAAATTTGATGCGCTTTGGTGTTGCTCTAAAGCCATAGCTGCAATTAACAGGATTCCGTTGGTTTACAAATATGGATATGATGATTTTAAGGTGGTTGCAGCCGCTCAAGGCAAGAGATTCCTGGCCCCTGAAAATTTCTTCCAAGATCTCGAAGCATGCGGCATGTCAGATTCCGCAGAAATGCTTACGCAGTTCGTGAATAAAGTCAAAGCAATAACCGAAACCCGCTAACAAATTCTGCTCAAACGGACGGTTCGAAAAGGATGTTCAAATCATTTGCTTGCTTGACCAAGTCCCTTTTTGTATCTTACTTGTGCCCAATTGCAGTACTTGTCAAGAATAGTGTTCACAAATTCAATGCTTGGATATCGGTGCACTATCAGGTGGATCATTTTGTCTCCACAAATTATATCAATTCTTAAATTCTTTTGTACTATTGGAATCCATTGGTCTTTCCATTTAGAATAATTTGAAAATGCTTTTGGTATTACTTGATTATCCACAAAATAGTCAGAGTCGAGATCTTCAACAATTTTCTTGATGATTTTCATAACTTTTTCTTCAGATTTTAATTTGACATAGAAACCACCCTCCCAATTTGTTCTTCCTACGATTGTTAGCTTGTCCATATTCTACCATAACACATACGTGTTTATATAATTAATGAACCCTAATCCTCTCACGTAAACCGCACAAGAAACGGCTCTTTTCAGACTGTGCAATTAAGCAGGGGGAGTCTTAGGGTTTGGCAAACCTCCACATCAGTCTGAATTGGTTTTTGTAGCTTTCCGCATTCTCTTTGTTTTTAATGATGACTGCTATCGGAGGCTTAGCAGTCCAAATGAACATAATCACCGTATCTTTGTAGATCATAGTATCGGTCATGCTTGCGTATTCTTTTGGGTGAAAGCGAGCTTTGCCATAGTACTCTTGCAAGAGTTTTGGATTTGTTCTTTTGAGTTCTTCATTGAAAATAACGTGAGATTTTATGTTGTTTTTTCTTTTGCGTTTCTGCCAAAGATCCCAATACGGACCTATAACGTTGCGAAATAGTCCAGAAACTCCAAAATCATAATATTCCCCATGCGGACCGAGTTCTTCAAGCATTTTATCAAGCACAGATCGAATACCTCTGATCCCAGAATACACGGTGACGTCTTGTTTGTCTTTACTGAATTCTGTGCGCGCTTTTAGAATTGGGAGGAATTCTTGCAGTCTTTCCTGTTTTTCCTTTAGGATGTCCATGAGCCTTTCAGGACTTACTGGCTCAAAGTATTGCTTTTTACCTTTTATTACCGATGACACAAGCCCCTTTTCTTTCAGTCTTTGGAGGATTTGATAAGTGGTGCCTCGGTGCAAGCCCGTCTTTTTGATAATCGTGCCTGCAAGCGTGGATCCTGTTTCTAACAAAGCGAGATAGACTTTTGCCTCTGCTTCGGAAAGCCCTAATTCCTCAAGCACCTCAAGTTCAGCCATACTAATATTGGATTAACTATTCCTTTTAAACTTTTCTCTTTTGTCATCTCAATTAAGACTACAACTCTTTAAATATGAATAAACATAACACTACTCCACGATGGAAAATGGTAGAATCAGAATTGAATTTAGGAAACTTAGAGCAAGAACTAGGAGGACATTCTGCTAGAGACTTCTTCAATCAAGCAAGAGAAAGATACTTAGGAACAAGCAAAGAAAACCAAACATTAGACTCTATTCTTGATGTTGTTAGCCAACAACTACGGTTATCTCCCGAACAACTTTGGGCTTCGCAAAGATTTCAATTACTCTTTAGAGCGACAAAATCAGAGCACCTAAGACTTCTCGGTTTAGAACAATATGTAGAAGCAGCAGAAGCGGCAGTTAAAGTTGGAAGAGTAATGAGTATTTTACCGTATAATGCAGTAATGGGCGATACCACCTTAAAAAAATACATTCCATCTCGCTCAGACAAATTCTCTGGAAATTGGAGGCACAGTATGGATCCTTATGGAATTTTCAGAGGAATGGATAGAGTTGTTGCTATTGATGGCAATGAAAATGAAACTTATCTGGCGACAAGAAAATTTAGCTACGCAGTTTTAGCAAATATTACTGAGGCCTGCCATATTGGGTGTGATGGTTGTTACAAGGGCTCAATGGTAAGAACCGCATTATCTGCCCTTGCTGAAGTTTATCCTGAATATGCACAAATTAAAAAACAACTTAATCTTCAAGAAGAACGCGCAGAAAGACAAGCAGAACTCCTTACGCAATGGCTCAATCAAAATCAAGAAGTGGACACTATTGTCATAAGTGGCGGAGAGCCAACCTTATTTTCAAATTCTGCTCTTAAAAAGATTCTTGAGCAATATACACAAGCAGAGCACGTAAAAGTTGTTAGGATGTGCACGTCTTCTGTCTTTCAGGGAATGTGGTATAGAATAGATCATGAATTTGTGCAAATGTTACAAGATTTTGAAAGTGAAACAGGTAAGCAAGTCTACATCAATGCTCATGTTACAGACGACTATCAACTATCAGCACCAGAAGCAAGAATGGCAGTAGATAAACTTGAAAGCGCCGGAATTACAATCCATCTTCAAATGCCCTTACAGGAAGGAATCAATTTTCAAAGAGATGACATGGCATGGAGCATTGAAAAATTGAGAAGAATATCAAAACTTGCTTATGGTTTAGGTGTAATTCCTTACAAAATGATTGTTGATATGCACTCTCCATCACATTCAGACTTAACAGTTCCGATTGAAACGGTTACAAAAGTAATCGGATTTTTAGATCAACATGAGCATCATTCTGATCATGAACGATGGCAGGCTTATAACATTCTTCACGAACAGGGGAATCTGTACTTAACTGCTTACCCCCATTTTACTGCCGATAAAGAAATTGATACGCGAACTCAAATAGTAACATACTTCATTCCAAAAGTAGAATTTAATGGAAGAAAAAGAGTAGTTGTTCACACTTACCAAGAACCCCTTATTAACGGACACAATGATAATCCAAATAGTTTCGGCGAAATTCCTGATAAAGATATAAGAGAAAAAATTGCCCATGTAAGAGAATCATTCAAAAAACTTAATGGCGACCCCGAAACTACTAGAGAGTTTTACAGAGAATCTGGAATTAACTATGCTGAAAACAAACCTTTGAAAATCTAGCAACGACGACCCCTGACTTCTTGGTTTTGATTAGCATTCGACGTTGATATGTAGAAAATATTCGCCTTGTGGGCTGGTTTGGTTAGCTGTTCTTTCCAAGCGTCCAAGCAATAGTGAGTTTCAACAGGTGTCACGCCGATTCGGCGTTCTGAACTTCCCGGCCGTTAACTAAGGTATCGAGTAGTGATAAAATATTTTTTGAGTCAGTTAGGTGTATGGTTCCAGGTAGTCCGTCTTCAACGCCTTTGAGGTATTTGTGGATTCTTTGCGGGGCGAGCACAACGAAATATCCTTTGCGTTCTATTTCTGGCGCTTTGATGAGCAGTTTATCGATCAAGGCCTGATTGACGCTTTGTCGTTTGCACACAATCTCAATGATGATCGTTTTGCCGTTTTTCTTCAAAACCGCGTCGAAACGTCCTTGAGTATCGTTATCGTGTTGCTCGATTTGGCAGTTAAAAAGTCTTTTAAGTTCGAATTTCCATATCAAATGGTTTGCGCTTTCTCGTTTCCAATTCTCTTTAACCAAATAATACTTGAATTGGTTGCCGCCGAGTTCTGTTGCGCGTACTTTGTTGTATCTTCTGAGCCATTTTCCGATGCAGCTGATGAGCAGGTCATCGGTGAGAACGTGCTGCAATTCTGGTTCTACCTCACTGCAAGGAATAACGTATTCTTGGATGAGCTCCATCAGCCGGTTTTTCCCGAATCTTTGGAAAAACATAGTTCGCCAAATCTCTCGCTCCTTTGCGTTCGCTACTTCAGGGCGTTTTGAGCTTAGGGGGTTTTGCAAGGAGTATTGCAAGTAGAAGCGTCTTTCGCGGTCTTGCAACTGCCACGCTTTAAGCTTCCGATAATACTCCTTGTGATCCTCGCCCTTGACTGGAGGCGCAAGTTCAGTCATTGTTTAGCTGTTGCCTTCTTGTTGAACTCCATCAAAAGATGCTGAATACGCTCAATTTCCTGTTTTCTTTGCAGAACCGCTTTTTCCCATGCTTTATCCCACGCTCTGAGCTCTTCTGGCGTGAGTTGGTGTCTCCAGAAGTTCATATGTGGCGGGTTCTCGAAGTCTTTGCCCAGGGTGAACGCCCAATAATACGCAAAGTCGTCCATGTCGATTTTTTCCAAATCGACGCTGGCGAGAAAAACCGGCTTGTCGTCCAGATCAGTGCTTTTTTTGTAGCTCACCTTCTTAGCAACTGCCTCAAACCTTTTTGCCATTTCTCCTGGCACATAATCCCATATGGTTTTTCCGCTTGTCATGTTTCCACCTCGCACTGTTTTGTTTGGTCAAGATTGTCTGCTGCTGCTTCTGGACGTGCCTGTTCGCTTTGGGGTTGTTCGTAGATAGCTCTGCGTAGGAGAATGTACCATTCGGGCAGGTGTTTTTCTAATTCCTTATCCAATAATACTTATGTGGCGTCCGGAGTATTTTGTTATTTTCTCACAGAATGAACAAGGGGTTTGTTTTGTGGAGAAACCCCTCGTGTTTATGAAGGGAAAGCTTAAAAGAACCAGTCTTTCTTGAACTAGGAAGGGGCGGGAATTTGCGACAGCACAAATGGGCAGGTAAGAGAGTAATCGGCAAGAAGAGGCCAAAAAAGCCGTTGTTTGAGAAGCTTGAGCGGGGCAAAGGTTATGGTCCTTGGGAAACCAAGTTGAACATTTTGATTTATCTTGCTAGAGAGCATCCATTCAAGCACGTTCCAACAGCGGATGTTCACTTTCACGTTCGTGATGCGTTTCACATTCGTTCTACAAAGGAGGTTCGTGAGCATTTACAAGCGCTTGCTGATTTGGGTTATTTAGAACGCCAAGATGTGTTCACTGTGAAGGGCTTTCTTGATACATATACCTGGAAGTTGAAAGATGACGAGCCGGGATTCATTCGTTTGTCAAATTTAGCGTTTAAACATGGACGGCTGACAGATTTTATGAGAACAAGAACATTTAGCGTTCTTTTGCACAATTACCTGCCTAAGATTCTGAGCAAAAGCTTGCAAATATCCGAAGAATTAATTCCAAATTACTACCAGTACAGTTTTATCTATCATCTTATCGAACAATCCCGAACGGCATTCCATTCGGTCATAAATCGACGGAGAGCAGCTGAAGATCTTGACATAATTGAACACCTAATCAAGATTGACTTGAAGGACAAAAGATCTGTTGAGAAGATGCGAACACTTTATTACAGACGGCCGATAGAGAGTGTGGAAAAAGCAAGGGTGCATGCGCGATTGTTAGATCGTTTTATCGCATATCTCACGTTCTGCTTTCTTGCCGATCTCCTGCAAAGAGAGAATCGCGATATTTTTTCTGAAGAAGTCGATTTAATTTTGATGTTGAACAAGTATAACTTCAAACTCTCCTTGGAAGGAAAACACAAGTATATCTTTCAGTAAAATCTTGCTCGCACTTTGCGAGCTTGGCAGGAACCTTTGGTTCTCATATGGGAACTGGGAGTTCTTATGCGCTGCGTTATGCTACGAATAGTATCGATTGGTCCCGTCTGTAGTGTCCTTTGGTGAACAGTTGTTCGCTCGGGTGAACGAAGGCTATTCACGCCCAGTACATATTTATGTACTTAAGGTACATGATTTGCCCCTAGAAAGCTTTATATACTTCAAGTATTCAATCATATACCTTGGGTTCATATGTCTTTGACGCAAAACGAATTGAAAACGCTGAACTTCCTTGTGAGGCATTTTCACGAAAAGTACAGCATAAACCAGCTTGCAAAGAAGGTAGGAATCACTCCAAAAGGGATGCATAAGCTTCTGAATCGATTGGAAAAACAAGGCATTTTGAAATTCGAAAAACTGGGAAATGCAGTCTTCTTTCAGCTCAATTTCGACTCAGAGGTTGCAAGAATAGCTGCAAACCTCGCGCTCGTTGAAGAGATCGCGCTTCCCTATGCCAAAGCCCAAGCAAAAGACTTGGAAAGATTGCGCCCATTTGCAAAGGCAGCAGCGCTCTTTGGGTCGGTTCTTGAAAAAGGCGAGAAAGCAGGAGATATTGATGTCTTGTTCATCTTGGAAGACAAAAAGTACGAGGCATATAAAAAAGCGCTTGACGAATTGCGGGCATTAAAGACCAAGCCGATTCAAGACGTCGTGCAAACGTTCGATGACCTCGTCAAAAACTTTAAGAAGCCTGACAAAGTCATTTTAGAAATCCTTAAAACAGGCAAAGTCCTCTGGGGACATGACATTATCATCAATGCGGTGAAAGAGGCAGCATGACGCACGCGGAAAACAAGCTCAACTGGTGCTTGAAGAAAGCTGAGAAAGAAGGTAGAAAGCATCGCGGACTTCGAGAAGTAAAGCCAGACACAGATACTGCGAGTGACCACGTCAAGAAAGCAGAGCATAATCTTGCCGCAATGCAACACCTGATCAAAGGCGGATATACTGATTGGGCCGTTCACGCTTCATTCTACGCTCAGTATCATTGTTTACTCGCAATTCTCTGCAAATTTGGCTATGAGAGCAGGAACCAAGAATGCACGTTCGCCACAATAGAAGTTCTCATTGAACAAGGTAAAATTGGTCTAACCAAAGAAGAACTGCATAGCATATTCGCAACAGACCAACGAGACAAGCTTGAAACAGCCGATATTGTTGAATTACGGGAACGCTTCCAGTACGGGACAGAAACTCGCTTTGAAGCAGGGAAAATTAGGGCATTATACGAACAAACAAAGGCTTTTATTGAGAAAACGAAAACTGTTCTACAGGAATAAAAATGACCAAATCAGATTTTAATGCGGAACAAAGGCAGCTCAGACAAGCATGGAAAGAGTACTTCAGAGACAAACCCCTGCCCCAAAATGATGCCGAAGAGAGAAAACAATTAGAAGAATTCAATGGTTGGTATAATAAGAAACACAGTACAACGTGGGAGTTTGAATTTGAGGAAGATTACGCAGAACCTGACGATCTGATAGAAGATGCACTCTCATTGATGGATAAAAGAAAGTACTCCAAAGCGATCCCGTTATTGCAGAAAGTCCTCAATATCATCCCTGAGGATGAAGAAGCGTTATCACTCATCATTGAAGCGCATGTTGCTCTTGGCCAGTCCAAAGAGGCGCAAGAATACTCCGCAAGATTAATGGATATCAATCCGGAAAATCCAGAGTTCCTTCTCTCAATCGTACATCAGCACATTCTCAAGGAAGAATATGATGCCGCTTTGAAAAAAGTGGACGTGGTCTTGAAAATGGCTCCTGATTGGTTTGATCCGGTCATCATGAAAGCCCAACTCCATTATTGGTTGGGGAAGGAATACCAATCGCTCATCGACATCGCAAGAAGAATTGATAAAAAGCGGACTGACAATTTCATGAAAAAATTCTGGATAGAAGAAATCCCTCCTTGCCATCCCTTGGCTCAATTAAATGACACATTGGAAAAAGTCAATGAGTTCATGCTCAAAGAGAGATTTGAAGAAGCACTCTACCTACTCAGAGCCGTCAAAGAGGAATCGCTCGAACCACAAATAAAAGAAATGGTAAAAGGGATGAAAGTAGAATGCCTTCTTGTTCTGAAAAGAACAGAGGAAGCGAAACAGCTCATTCGCCGGTTATTGCAGGAGAACCCTGAGAATCCGCACGCGCATCTTTACAAAGCACAAGTTGAACTGAATGAAGGAAATCCCGAAAGCGCACTCAAAACCATTGATGAGTGCATCAAATATGCAGAAAAACGAAACATTCCCCATTTTGACTATTACTCTTTGAAAGCGCAAGTTCTCAAGAAACTCGGTAAAGACCACACGATGTGGGAAGAAAAAGGCAAAGCAGTACAGGCGCAAAATCTGAAGCTCTTAAAGAAGGAAATGAAAAATGCAGGCATGAAATACGAAGAAAAAGATGGATTCATCAAACTCAAATAGTGCACAAAATATTAATACTCAAACCACTATTCAAACTCATATAATAGTTTCTGAAATAAATCTACCGCCTCTTTTGTCCCTTACATAAGCCGCCCGGACGGCGCATAGCAACTCTGGTCCAAGTCACGCAACATTTTTTATAACTGATGCGCATTTTTTGCTGCATATAGCACAACCAGAGAACGCATGCAAATTGGACAACAGAAAGGTATATATTTAGCGTACGGCATCTTTATAAACACGCATAAGGAAGGCAACACCTGATGTCAAAAGACCGCTTTATAAAGGTTTATGCCAAACTTCCAGAAAATGTACGAAATGAAGTTATTGTAGTTGTCAAAGTGGGCGACATTGACAAGCCGTATACTTGGGACAGCGCATACATCGAAATCCATAATGACACTCCTCTCGGCAAAGACATATTAAAAAAACTCGAAAAAATGGAGCTCATATGACCGAATACGAAGCTGACATCAAAAAACTCATCCTTGCACGTTTGGAGACCATGCCTGAGTACATTCAAATCAACTTGGGAAATCTTGGCACTTTAGGAAAAGAAGAACTCATGAATCACGTTAAGAAAGGAGATGATTTTGGAAAGAAATTCATCGAAGTACAAATGAAATACTTAAGGACGTTCAAACAAGGATTGTAAAAATGACTTCTCAAAACGCAATAATCACACGTCCGGAACACGACAAGATAACAAAATATCTATCTGAATGGAACAAAGAGGTTATTACGGAAGCAAAGAAAAAAGGAATCTTAATGAAAGATTTGGCAGCGGATAAAGCAAACCGAACAGAATTTGAAAAGTTCCTCACAAAACAAAATCCTTCATTCGTTTTTCTCAATGGGCATGGTGATGCTGAAACAGTTAAAGGTCACAAAGATGAACCGTTAGTCAAATGTGGTGATAATGAAGAAGTGCTAAAAGACAAAGTTGTCTATGCTCTTTCTTGCGACTCTGCATCAAAACTTGGAGCTTCCGCGATCAAAAAAGGAACAAAAGCGTATATAGGCTACACAGAACCATTCTCATTTCTCACAAACAAGAACAAAGAATGCAGACCAAAAGATGACGAACTTGCCAATGTGTTTAAAGAAGCGTCAAATCAAGTCGCACTTGCACTTCTTAATGGAAAAACCGCAGAGGATGCGTACAACGTCTCCCAATTAAAATTTAAGGAGCTAATGCAAAAGTTTTCAGCCAGCAATGCTCCACTTGAAGCAGAAGAAATACGGTTCTGGCTATTTTGGGATATGCAAGCACAAGCAGTTTTAACCAGATAACCACCAAAATCACCATTTAAACATCGGAAATCCACCAGTCTTAGACTGGTGGTTTGCTCGTTCGCAAACCACAATTGGGTGGATTTCCGAGTGTGATCAAAAACCACTGGATATGATCCAAGCCACTGGTCTTGAGCGAGCGATGACCTGCGGTTTTTGACATAAAGAACTGCACCTTTCTTGCCCCGTGCGGACGGTGCATCAGAACTATTCTATCCCGCCGCCTTCAAACGGTCCCAGAACAGCAATCACAGGATTAACAAAGTATTGATTCGCGACTGTTTGGACTTCTTCAGAACTAACCGCACCAATCTTGTCAGGGTATTCTTTGTCGTAGTGGTATCCGAGTCCTTGCATTTCGTACAAGCCAAGATAGTTTGCCTGGTCTGTTGTTTTCTGGTGGTCTAAAAAGAAGAATCCTTTGACTTTTTGTTTGACTATGTTTAGTTCTTCTTCTGTTACTGGTTCTGTTTGCAGTCTAGTTAGTTGTTCTTGTATGCCTACTAGGCTTTCGTTTAGTACTGCGGGGCGTGAAATCATGGTTACTTTTAGGAAGCCTATTGTTCTTACGCTTGGTGCAATTGAGAAGACGCGGTAGGCGAGTGCTCTTTTTTCGCGGAGTTCGTAGAATAGCCTGCTGGAAGCGCCTGAGCCTAGTACTGCATTTGCCATGCGAAGTTTTATGAAATCAGGGTGTGTTGCCGGGACTAGTTGGTGTCCATATTGGATATAGAAACTTTCTATTGGCATGTTGTGGGTGCTTTTTTTGGAGGAAGTGCGTGGGGGAAGTTCAAATAGCCCTTCAGGTGGCAAAGTGCTTGGCTTCATTTTTCCAAAGATGCGTTGGACTGCGTGTAGTGTTGGTTTTTCTTTGATGTTTCCAACTATTGATATTATTATTGCGTTTGGAACATACCATGAATTATAATGGTTTATTATGTCTTCACGGGTGAGCGAAGTTATTGTTTCTTCATACCCTTCAATTGGGTGTTGGTATGGGTGGTTTTCATATAGTGTTTTCATAAACAAGTCTTCGGTGACCGGGCCAGGCTGGTCTTTTTTTGCATTGAGTTCGCCAAGGATTGCTATCTTTTCTCGTTCTATTTCTTCAGGTGTGAATGCAGGATTGAGGATTACGTCCTGTAAAACTTCTAATACTATGCTGAACTTGTTACTGGGAACTTCTGCAACAATTTCGCTGTATTCAGCGTATGTTTTAGCTGTGATACTTCCTCCAACTGTTTCGACATCGTTGAGTATTTGCTCTCTGCTTCGTGTTGTTGTGCCTGCGAGCAATAAGCGGTGTGTTAGGTATCCAAGTCCGTGTTTTTCTCTATCTGCCGCAATGCTTTTTTTGATCATGAAGTCGATTGCGACCATTCCAGTGTCAGGGTTTTCTTTCATTAGAATGACCAGTCCGTTGTTTAACAGATATTTGCTTCCTGCATCGTTGTGTTCTTCGAACGTTACACTACTGCAGGCAGCAAGGAATATGATTAATAACGCGAGTTTTTTCATGGTGTTGGTTTCAATTCATACATGGTATACGCGACGAGGTACTGTTGTGCCGCTTTCTTAATATCTTCTTTTGTTACCGAGTTTATGCGGTTTGCAAATTGTTCATGTTCGTTAACGTCGCCATCAATCCAGGATTGTCCAATGTCAAATGCGACCTGGAACATTTCTTCTCTGGACTTTAACTTATTTGCCAGGATGATTGTTTTTGCTCGTTCGAGTTCTTCATCGGTCACGTATTCTGTTTTGAAACGGTTGAGCTGGTATAGTACTTCTGCTTTTGCAGAAGTTGCTTTTTCTGGCTCAACAACTGCCAGAATGGCGAGTACTCCAAAATCGTTCAATGCGGCAAACGAGCTTATGCCTCTTACAATGAGGTTTTTTTGTTTTTTGACGGTGAGCTCGAGTCGTGAACTATCTCCGACTGCTAGGATTGTTTGTAGAACATCCATTGCGTATCTGTCTTTGTCTTTCGAGCTTGGTGCTAAGAATCCAAATTCAACATAAGTATAACCAAGAGTTCGGAAGCTGCTGTTATATCGTGGTACGGTTATTGGTTTCTGTATTGGTAGCTCTAGGCGCGGCAATTCCTTTGGCGCCAGTTTCTCGAATGCGCTCTTGACTTTTGGGATTACGTGCTCTTTTTTGACATCTCCTACTATGACGATGTTCATGTTGTTTGGAACATACCATGTTTGGTAGAATTTGATGATTTCTTCTCTGGTGGTTGCGGATATGGTGCTCTTGTATCCTATGACTGGGTGCCTATAAGGGTGCTCATCAATGAGTATTTGCGCAAACTGGTCATCAGTGTATTTTTCTGGCTCATTAAAGCTGAATCGTTGCTCTTCTATGATGACTTGTTTTTCTTTTTCAACTTCAGTGTTGTCAAAAAGGGGGTTTAAGAGCAGGTCGACCATTAATGGAAATATTTCATCAAACTTGTCTGAGGGAAGGGTGACGAAATAAGTGGTCCAATCGTTTGATGTCATCGCGTTGAGCTCTCCTCCAAGTGATTCGACTTTTCTGTCAAAACTACCAGTTGGCTGTGTTGGTGTGCCTTTGAACCACATGTGCTCAAATATGTGTGCAATGCCGCGGTATTCGTCAGGTTCGTTCCTTGATCCGACGTGAACCCAGAATTGTATTGTTACTAGTGGAAGTGAATGCAGTTCTTTGACGGTTATTTCCATTCCATTGTCGAGTCGAGTGGTGTGTAAACTTTCTTGTTGGGCTGAGATGGGAATGTCAATGCCAGAATATGCGCAACTAACCAGGATGAGTAATATCAGCAATCTCTTTTGCATGAACCAATAACTGCATTATTACTATTTAAATGCTGCGCGTAGGTCTCATTCTTCCGCCTTCATCCCACAGAACGAGTTTGTAGTCAGTAGTGCGTAGTACTACAAACAACATGTCGGAAATTTTCAATTTCCGATCACCTCGGAATTACATTACAATTCCGATGCACTACTAACTATCTCCTTCCTTCATCCTAACACCTACAACCTTCGTCCTATCTTATGCTTAGAATATCAACCGGCTGAAGTATTCCTTTTAGCTGTATGCTTTTTGGTCTTGGTTTTAAGTCCTTGAATAAAGCTCTTGTTTGTGCTTCTTGTAGTGTGTCTTTGCTGATGCATATTTCGTCTTTGTCTGCTGCTCCTTGTATGCGTGCTGCTTTGTTTACTGTGTTTCCAAAGTAGTCTAAACGTTGGTTTAGCGTGACTGCCAGGCAGTTGCCTGTGTGTATTCCTATTTTGATGTTTGCCGCTCCTTTGATGTCTTTGCGTTTGTTGAATTTTACAAATGCTTGTTTGGCTTCTAGTGCTGCTGTTACTGCATCAGCACTTGAAAGAAATGTTGCCATGACTGCGTCTCCTATTGTTTTGACAATGGCGCCGTTGTGTTTTTTGATTATTTCAAACAACAGTATAAAGTGTTCTTTGACTATGCCGTATGCTTTTCCGTCTCCGAGTTTTTCGTAGGTTGCCGTGCTTCCTGATAGGTCTGTGAAGAAGAAGGTGAGCTGGTTTATCACTAGGTGTTCTCCTGGCAATGGTTTTTCTGCTTCAAATAGTGTTCTGAATTCTTCTGTGTTTACTATTTCTATTGCAGGGATATAGTGTCCTGGTTGGACTTTTTGGCTTTTTGCCAGGTCTTCGTGTATGCTGAATGCTACTTCTACGCTCTGGTCGAGTTTTGGGGTTAGTGATGCTTGGCATCCTGTGCATACCATTTTGCTTTTGAATTGTGAGAGTTTTGGCAGCGTTCCTTGTGCCGGGCATTTTTCGCAGTGCATGACATAGTTCATGGTGAATATTTTTTCTTTTGTCGCGTGTAGGAAGAGTTTGGCGAGTTCTTGTCTTGGCACGTTCCAGTCTTTTTCTAGCTTGAGAAGATTGACGCTTGAAAGTTCTTTTATGTCTGCTATTATGCAATAGTTTTGTAGTTGTTTTTTGAGCGCTTCGCTAATATTTGATATTCGCGATAAGCGTATGTTGAGCCAGCTGCCCTTCACCCCATTCCCAAATAACCATCCCATAGTGGTGTCTTACTGAGTGGCGTTTAAAAGTTTTTGTGTGGGGAAGAAGAATAATGGACCCGGGCAGATTCGAACTGCCGACCTCATCCGTGTAAGGGATGCGTTATAGCCACTAAACTACGGGTCCGTACGTATTCCCGCGAATGGGGCGTTTTTAAGCTTTGTGCCTTCCTCCTCCGTCCTAATCCCTACATCCTAATACCCAATAGCCAATCGCATAATACCTACATCCTTCGTCCTTCCGCTTTCACCCTAATACCCACAACCTTCTGCCTTCGTCCTACAACCTTATACCTTCAATCTTTATCCTCGTCCACAAACATTTATAAACCCTCGAGTGCCTTTTTTCTTCATGCAAGAACGGTTATTTTCGTTGTTGGTTGAGCAGAACGAGATTAGTTGGAAGTCTATTATTTTGGAGCTTATTAGTTCTGAGCAGATGAATCCTTGGGATGTGGATATTTCTTTGCTTACTGATAAATATGTTGAGCGTTTGAGGCAGATGAAGGAGCAGGACCTCAAGGTTGGTGGCAAGGTTCTTTTGGCTGCTGCGATGTTGTTGCGGATTAAGAGCAACAAGCTTGTTGGCGATGATTTGGACGAGTTTGACCGATTGCTCGCTGGCAACGATGTCACACAAGAAGAATTCTACGACTCATTAGAACAAGAACTGGCACAAGGAGAACGTCTTGCCCTGCAAGAGGACCTGGAATTATTGCCTAGGATGCCGCAGGCTCGTCGTCGTAAGGTCAGCGTGTACGACCTGGTGAGGGCGTTGGAGAAAGCTTTGGAGGTTAAGCAGAGACGTGTGCTTAACCATATGCCTCCTCCTGTTGTTCTTCCTGAGCGGAGGTTTGACGTTACTGCCGCTATTACTGGATTGTTCCGCAGGATTACTTCTTTGTTTGGCGCGAGGGGCAAACTATTGTTTACCGACTTGTTGCCTGCCGACACAAAGCAGGACAAGGTTTACACGTTTATTCCGTTGTTGCACTTGAGTAATCATCGTAAGGTTGAGTTAGAGCAAGAACAAGCTTTCGGTCCTATCAGCATCAAGCTTGTGGAGGGAAAGGATGTTCAGCAAGGATGAAATGAAGGTTTTGCAGGAGTTGGTAAAGCGCGAGTTGGAACATTTTAAGCGTGAGGAAAAGACTGTTGCGACAAGTTCATCGCTTAAGTTCCTCAAGGCAGAGCATGAGTATGGCCACTTTTTGGAGAGGTTGTTGGAGAAGTTATGACTGATAAAGAGCAGGTGGACATGAAGGTGTTACAGCAGAAGTACATGGAGCTTCAGATGGTCCAGACACAGGTACAGCAAGTTCAAAAACAAGCACAAATGCTGGAAGCCCAAGCTTCCGAGATGGATAGTGTTGAGCAAGCATTGGATGATTTCACTCGTGCCAAGCCTGGCGATGCATTTGTAACACTCACTCCTGGCTTGTTTGTTAAGGCGCGTGTTGAGAACACAGAGCGGGTTTTGTTGAATGTTGGCGGTGGTGCTGTTGTTGAAAAATCTGTTGGCGATGCCAAGAAGATTGTGCACGGTCAAGGTTTGGAGTTGAGAAAATTGCAGGAAGACTTGATGTTGCAGTTGCAAAAGCTTGCCGGTCGTGCGGAAGGTTTGCAGGATGAGATGAAATCATTGGTTAAGTAAAATGTTCGGATTTCTTAAGGACAAGTTGAAAGGAGCGCTTGCGAAGTTGACGAAGAAGGTAGAGGAAGCTCCTGAAGAAGTCGTTGAAGTTCCAAAGTCGGAAGAAAAGAAGCCTGTTGAGGAGAAGATTGAGAAAAAGGTTGAGAAGAAGCTTGAGAGTGTAAAGAAGCCAAAAGTTGAGAAAGCTCCAAAGCCAGCTAAACTTAAGGTTGAAACTAAGCCAGAGCCAAAGTCTGTTGAGCCAAAGCCTGCACCACAAGTAGAGCCGGTTGAGCTTCCCGAGCCGGAAAAGAAAGGTTTCTTCTCTAGGTTGAAAGAGACTATTGTTGGCAAGGATGAGGTTGAGTCACCTAAGGTTGAACCGGAAAGACCAAAGGTTGAGACAAAAGTTGAGATGGCTAAACCTGAAACTAAGGTTGAAAAGGAGCCAAAGGTCGAGCCTGCCAAAGAAAAGCCAGAAAAGGGTTTCTTCTCAAGGTTGACTGAGAAGATTACTACGAAGAAGATTTCTGTTGAACAGTTTGATGAGTTGTTCTGGGACTTGGAGCTTGCCTTGTTGGAAAACAACGTCGCTGTCGAAGTAATTGAGAAAATAAAAGGAGACCTTAAGTCTGCCCTGATAGACAAGCCAGTGCCGAGAGGCAGGGTTGAGGAAACCATCGCTCAATCTTTGCATGATAGTTTGGAAAGCTTGTTTGAGGTTCCGTCTATTAACTTGCTTGAGCGTGCCAAGCAGAAGAAGCCTTTTGTGATTTGTTTTGTTGGCGTGAATGGTAGCGGTAAAACAACTTCTATTGCGAAGCTGACGAAATATTTGCAGTCAAACGGTTTGAGCGTTGTGCTTGCTGCTGCTGATACGTTTAGGGCTGCTGCGATTGACCAATTGCAATTGCATGCTGATAATTTGGGCGTGAAATTGGTGCGTCATGATTATGGTGCTGATCCTGCTGCTGTTGCTTTTGACGCGATAAAACACGCTGAAGCCTCAAAGAAAGACGTTGTGCTTATTGACACTGCTGGAAGACTGCATAGCAACGTGAACCTTGTTGACGAGATGAAAAAGATAGTGCGCATCGCAAAGCCAGATGTCAAAATCTTTGTTGGCGAGAGCATCACAGGCAATGACTGCATCGAGCAGGCTAAGAAGTTTGACGAAGCTATCGGCATTGACGGCATAATTCTGGCAAAGGCGGATGTTGACGAAAAAGGCGGCGCTGCTATCAGCGTGAGTTACGTTACCAAGAAGCCAATCTTGTTCTTAGGCATGGGTCAGGAGTACAAGGACTTGCAACCGTTTGATAAGGAAAAACTACTTGCCAGTATTGGGTTGTAAGCCTCACACGGGAGGCGGCACCCTCTTCGTAAGCACAAACAGCTTACTTTGGAGGTGCGAGAATCTGAATGGTAGGAATGACGAGCAAGAATAATAATGTTTCGTTTTGCGCGGCTGTGGGACATATTAGGTCGGTTCTGTTGTGAGTTTGAGAAGATTGTGCAAGTTCATGGTGGCTCGTGTTGCGGTATCAATTCTATCGTCGCGTCTTTGAGGTAGTTGCCAGCCGAAATGCTGTTTGTCGTTTTTGATCTCGGTTTCTGCGTGATTTCTTTGGTAGTATTCTTCGAGATAATGCATGAGGTTATCATGCATTCGAAGGATGGTTCGTTTCCAATGCCAGCTTCCGTTCAGAGTGGCATTCTTTTTCGGGATGATGTATATGGTTGTGTCGGGGAATTGGTCTATATAATGCGGTGCGCTGTAATATTTATCAAGCCGTAAGCTATCGAGTGAAATGTCAAGCGTGCGCAGCACGCGCATCGCTTGATCAAATGCATCCTTCTCGCTCGTGAAACTTGTACCTTGTGTGACATACATGCTCGAGTTGAGATCGAGAAGGCGGAACACGTAGACGAACTTACGTGCTCCCATCTGACTCTTTGCACCATCTTTGAGCTTTTGAGCTTCTGTTGCATAATGTTTGGTGACCGTGAGCCCGTAGCCGGTGGCGTCACCGGCCGCGCGAATAATGGTCACGCCTTGTTTTTTGAGAATGAGAACGTGCAAGTTGTGTAGCGCGAGTATCACGTCTTGATCAGAATAGAGACGCTCAACTGTTTTATAGGAAATATCTGAGCCGCTGAGTGCTCCAAAGAGAGTGAGAAAACAGCTCGTAATCCTATTGCTCTGTTTACACCAACGTTGAACGAGCAACAGCATGACGCGCTGGTAGAGCGAGAGTTTGTGCTCAGGTCCTGTCTTTACGGGACTGATAATTGACGCGGTTGATTCGTCTATTAACGGTCTTAAGTGAGCAACCGCATTCTTGATCCTCGCTTCCCATTGCTGCTCATACGTGCGCCAGTCACGTTCCTGCGCAGGGTGCGCAGGCTTGTACTGCTCCTCGACAAAAGCATCAATATCTTTCAACATTTTTCTGAGTTGTTTGTTTCTGAGTTGGGTCATGATTTATAGGGTAGAACATACAAATATTTAAATATATCCATGGATATCCATAGATTATGAGAAACATCAAAACACATAAAGGAGAACTAAACCTCAAAGAAAACGTAGAACTCATCTACGAAAAAAGAATTACCGCGTTCGGTAATTCTGCTAAACTCGACGCTCCAAAGAAATACCGCAACTGGAGAGCATACGTCATCATAGTCAAAGACTAGTTAATCTGTCCCACAGCCGTTTTGCGCAGGAATTACGCTTTAAGCTCTGCAGAATATTCATCTTCCACAAACCGTTTACCCAATTCTGTTAATTTTGAACCCTCATCTGAACGATGGATCAGTTTCTTTTCTTCTGCAAAGGCAAGGGAGGATATGATATTTTGAGATGTTTCGCCCTTGAGATGCTTTCGAAGGACGTCGTTGGATGCTCTTTGAGGGTACAAATGATATAGTATCAACATTATCTTATCTTTACAGGATTTTGTTTCAACGAGAAGCATCAAGTCACCATTTTCAAATTCTTCAATAAAAGGTAGCTTGGGCCGAATATACGACCTGACATAATCAATAATCTTTTTTTCAGGTAAATCAGAGTAAAGTCGAAGCAATTCTGCAAGTACGTATTGAGACGAGGTAAGACATACATATGCATCAACTTCCTGGGGCGGAACTACTGTTTTATGACCTCCTCCTCTTTTACTTCTAATAGAGTATATTGCCTTGCCTAATCGTGGGAGAATGATGCGTATAGATTCGGGAATTGATCCTTCGGGCAACTTCGCGAGTGCATTCTCAATATCATTCATAACTGGTTGCTGTGAAAAACTTCCTTCCTGCAGAAATTCGAATATCTGAAAAAGAGTTTCAGTAAACTTGCCTGTTTTCAGCAGAACTTTTTCATAATCTTTCCGAAAATAGGCTTTGGTGAGTTCTTCCTGTTCGTCTACAAGCTCCTTAAATAGTGATGTCTCTATGTTTTTTACCGAATTAAGGACTTCAGTCTTCATTCTTCCTCAAGCTCTCAATATGTTGCTTTCCTAAGGGAATAAGCTCCCACGCGCTTGAGCTATCTTTTTTCTCTGCAGGTTTCAACCATGCATTCATCACTGCTGTTTTCGCATCTCGCGAAACGTTCGCCGACTTTGGTTTAATCAAGGCAAAGTACGTTTCCAAATCTTTAACGCTGACTCGCTTATCTGGCTCTCTCAAGCCGTGAAAGTATGCCATCGCAGTAATTATTTCGGCATTCGTCTCACAGTTGTGGCCCATAAAAAACTCCGGAAAAGTGTTATGTGGTGCGTCGGTGATTGGTTCGCTGACGGTCGCAGGGATGCTTATCTTCTTCGGTGAAACACCCTGTGCGAGCAGAAAGTTAAACATTACTTCGTATGCCTTTTGCTTGAATTCTGGAGACAAATTGGCTTCGCTAATCCATTGCTCAGCTTCTTTTGCGGCCGCGATTACTTTTTCCTTCATTTCTATCACCCTCCGAGCGTGCTTTGTAGAACCAGTTTATATTACTTACGCTGTTCTATCGTCTTGATTGTAGATGATAAAAAATAATCATGGAACGGAAATATACTCGACACCGGACATCTTCGAACGAAAGTCTTATTAATAAACACGCCCTACAACAACAAGGGGTGTAAAAGAGATGCCTGCGCTTTCACAAGTACGTGTTGAGAAGAAGGAAACAATTCAGATAGTTCAAGCTGTTGAAGTCAAAGCATTCAAAAGTAAGAACGGTGTGTTCTTTTTGGGTGACTGCCTTAAAGCAATGCAGCAGTTGGCTGATGATAGTATCACCTTGGCGTTTACTTCGCCTCCGTATCATAATGCGATCAACTATGAGGAGCATGTCGAAAAATTGCAGGGAAAGAAGGCGCGCTGGGAGCGCAAAGAGGTTTCTTATACAGAATATAGGGATTTCTTAATTGATAGATTCAGAGAGCTTTTACGTATCACCAAGCCAGGCGGGTATAATGTTGTCAACATCGCTCCTGTTGGTTGGAATGGTACGCGGGTTGCGTTACCTTTCCATTTTGTCAGTTGGATGGAGTCCATAGGCTGGAAGTTCTGCGAAGATATTATTTGGGAAAAACCAATTGCAAAAGACCGGAGATCGGGCGTATTGCTGCAGCACCCCTACCCTGGTTACTATTATCCAAGTCTTGTTTCTGAATACGTCTTTGTCTTCCAGAAAGCTGCAGAAAAAGAAAATAAAGAGAATATTTATTGGCATCGATCAAAAGAAGAAAAGGAGAGAAATCGCATTGACTTAAAGGATTATCAAGGTGAAATGAGCAAGAATGTTTGGAAAATCCGTCCTGTAGCGCCACAAGAGAACATTCACCCCTGTGCATTCCCTGTTGAACTTGCTTCAAGAGTTATCAAATTTTACTCATACAAAGATGACATAGTGGTAGACATCTTTGCCGGAAGTGGACAAACGTTGTTAGCGGCCGAAATGCAAGGTAGAAAGTTTATAGGAATGGACACACAAAAAGAGTACGTTGACTATGCCCTGGAAAAGATTAAGAATATAGAAGGGCAACAGAAGCTTACTGATTAACATGAATGTTCTTGCAAGAATTGAAAACGTAGAGTATGAACCGTTACTTTGTCGTGATCTTCCAATTGTTTCTTTGAAAGAGTTTGAAAACGGTAAAGCATTTGCTAATGCTTCTTTTGTTATTGACTTCAAAGAAGGTAAAATTGCCGTCAGTCATTGGGTTTCTGCCAAAAGAACTCGAAGTTACCCATTTGCGCGTGTTTATGACACCATGACTTACAAAACAAGAGTCACCATCATCCCTCTCGTAAAAGATGAAGGAAAAGATGGCGATCGAGATTATTTGCAATGGGATACCGTTTCACTTATGAGCCTTCTTGGCGTATACGTAATCATTGCGTACTATAAGAAAGCCAAAAAGTCAGAAGAATATGAAAATAAAATAACAGACCAGGAATTTGATTACAAATATCTCAAAGAGAAACTGCAAGAATTACTTAACTACAAATCTGATGCGTTACATTGGAATCTAAAACAACTATCAGAAATCAACAAAATATCAAAGAAATCCGAAAATGCCTATTACAAACAAATAAGCAAAAAATGCGGTGTTGAGTTGCATGGTATTGAGAGTTTTCGAGAACGAATACAGCAAATCACCCAAGATGTCGAGAAATTTAAAGAATTCTCGCGCGAGCTTGCTAAAAAAGCACAAAAAAGAGAATCACTAACAACACAGCCTAAAGAAAGAATAGTGAATGAAAAAGGAACCATCACCATAACAAATTATCTTGGCGGAGCGTATTATTTCACTGTTGACGAAATTGTCATAAGCAAGAAAAAGCTATTTTTGATTGAGAAAAAACATTCACATACCTCAATTCCAAGTCTCGCAGACATTCAAGATGGGTTAATCAAAATGATTCTATACACCAATATTGCAGAAGCAAGAATAGCTGGACAACAGTATGACGTAAAGCCAGTTCTTGGTTTAACAACAGACCATTTCAATGGTTTTTGTAAAAATGCGACAGAATTGAAGAATTTTACGAAACAATTAGGAAAAAGCGATTTCGCAATGCTTCTAGCTCTTTTCAAAGAGGCAGAGAAAAATGATTTCTCCGTATTTTTCATGAGTACTAAAGATGAAGGTCTTCAACAAGAGGCATTAGAGCAACTATGAGTTGGATAAATTTTGCCATTGAAACATGGCCGATTGTTAAGAATACTGTATTACCTTCACTTGTTTCCCTTGGGATAGTTGCAGCGTATTTGAAGTTTTTTCATGAAAAACGAATGCGCGCATATGAACTAAAATTGCAAAAATACCTTGACGTCGCAAAACCTCTTGCTACGGTATATGGAGGGCAGCCATCAGAGCGCGATCTAAAAGATGCTTGCCAAAAACTAAATGAATTGTACTTCTTCTCATCACCAGATGTTGTTGAAGAACTCGTTAAACTGAACAATAAGATCAAAAAAGGCAAGCAACCATATACACAAGACATCAAACATCTCATCATTGCTATACGCAAAGATTTGGGGCTAAAATCAAAAGCGATTGAAAAGGACGAAGATTTCTGTATGTTTCAGGCAAAAACGTATGATCGAAGTTAACGAGATCTCCTATGCAACCTGTGTTTCGGTATGCTCCGTTTGCACACCACGCTTTTCTTCAGCCAGTTTTGCAGAGCTCCCCGGCCGTTCACTTTTTTTGGCGGCCATTCTGCCCAGATAATCATAGGTATTTAGTGATTGGCTGAATTTTGTTACATTATCTTGTCGTTCCAGATGCCACAAAGACTACCCTTTTCCGCTCTTTTCTTGTCTGTTCTCGGCTCTTTGATTTTTTGGCTCGGCTCTTTTCGCTTTTTTTGTCGTCCATTTTTTTCGTAGAGCCGAGGTTTGGTACATTATCTTGTTGTCCGGAGGACAGTGGCTCGGCCATTCACTTTTTTTGGCGGCCATTCAGCCTCCGTGTTCTCGCCGGGTTTTCGTGATTGGCCGAATTTTGCCCCATTATCTTGTTGTTTCGGCAGGTTTGGCGCAGGCCATGCAGTTTTTCCGTAGGCCATTCAGACTCTGGCTTGTCGTCGATATTTCTGGCATAGCCTAAACTTGCCCCATTATCTCCCTGTTCCCCACCCTTCCGGAACTGCCTGACTTGGCTGACTTAAGGCTTCTTTGAACTCTGTTGCCTTACGCTTGAGTAAACTCCTGAGTTCAGGGTCGTTTTGCACCCACTCAAGGAACGGACTCTTAACGTTTACCGCTGGTTTATCTGTTTCCTCAAGCTTACTCTTCAACGCAAGAGAGGGATCAACAATCTCGGCGCACTTGCAACAATACAAAGCGTCAGGACTGTTGATTTCTCGACACCTTTGGCACGCGCGCATTTGCGGCTTGTAAGGTACTGGTTTCTCACCAAGCTTCAAGCCGTTAATCCGTAGGATGTCTTCATCAAGGTCTTTACCTGAAATGTGGACATACATTGCAGGCATGCGACTGCCCTGAATCCAACCAAAATAACTATTCATCTGAAACTCGGTCAAATGTCTGGCAAGCTGCGAAGCCCTGCTATGCCTGAAGATGTACGGATGACAACGCTTTTTCAGTCCCGCTTTCTTGAACGTCTCAATCAACACTTTTCGAACGCCCTCGTACGTCATTTGTTTGTGGTAATCCTTTGTTCCAATGTTAATCCACAAAGGCGCGTACGGATTGCTCTTGTCTGGATGAATGTCCAACCATTTAAGCAAGTACGAGGTCGCAGATATAATTCGCAATCTGCGCCTACCGGTCTTGCCGGACACAGTCAACACCGTTCCGCTTGCATCAATCTTAACTTGACCTATTGTTAGGTTGCCTATTTCGCCGACTCTTGCGCCGCTTTCTGCAAGTATTGCAATGATTGCTTTGTTGCGTGGATGATCCGCAGCCGCAATCACTTTGTTTACTTCATCTTCGCTGAGCAGGTCGCTTTCTTGGGTAAGCGGTTTTTCCTTGTGCGGAATGGTCGTGCAAATCCATTTCACGATTTTCGGGTAATCTTCGCCATCAAGCCATTTGTAAAACTGCTTCAGAATTACTTTGACATCGTGTTTTGTCCAAACGGAGAAATCCCCCGCTTCAAAATGATGCACGACGCGCTTGATGTCTTCGATTGTTGCTTCTTGGAACGGTTTGCCAAGTAGTTCACCAATAATGGCAAGATTGCGAACAAGTTTGGTTAGTCTGGCAAATCCTGTTCCTTTTGTTTTGCAGTCGCGAACAAAGCGCTCTATGAGCTGCTTATCCGCGTCTGGAATTTTACTTTTCCAAATTCGCGTTAGGGCAGTTTTGTACTGCACGCTAAATCGGTGGTAGTCTGTGGCATCCATGTTTGGCCTCCAGACTCTCGCACCTAACAAAAAGTCCGACGATTGTTCTTCTGATTTCATTTTGGTCCTGAGCAAAGAAAAAAAGAACCCAGAACCGAGTCCACCGATTGTAGGTGTTTCTGTTTTTCAACCTTATAAACTTTGTGGGCTCTCGTCGGAAATTTTGCTTTTTGTCGAGGATAGAAGAACATGCCCGTTCTTCCGCCCTTTGTGTGGGCTTACGAACGGGGCGCCGAAGCCTCACACGGGAAGTGTACCGTCATGTTTAAATACGATCTTAGCTTTTAATGCTCAAAAGAGGGTGTATGTTCGAACTTTTATACGATCCTGTTGCTGAAATAAAGCGGATTAAGAGGCAGAGCTTTGCTAAGGTCT
>JACQMY010000038.1 GCA_016203305.1 Candidatus Woesearchaeota archaeon | reverse complement strand
TGACCTGAGCAATACTCGGATCAGCATTCAAAATCGTAACATTATTACTCAAAACAGTACTACCATCACTCGCATTCTGATTATCATTCGGAGTAACAGCAACACTCCAAACATCACCAACAGCTGTTTCATTAGCAACAAAAGTCACAGGATGACGAGAACCATTGCCATCAAGGAAAAGCTGTCGTATTTGTGTTGCTGATAAGCTTCTATTGTAAACTCTGACTTCATCGATTGTCCCTCTGAAGTAGCCAGGCAAACTATCATCCTTGCCAACCTTGAGCGTCACCGTATTCGTGATCGTGCCCGGTACACCACTGCTAAACGGGGAAGAACTGAGCGCGCCATCAAGATACGTCCTCGCAGTCGCTCCATCCCATGTGCCAACGAGGTGGTGATACCCTGCAGTAAGCACAGCAGTATCTGATCCCTTGTTAACACCACCGCTGCTGGCCAAAATAAACCTAGCTGCATTCGGAATGGTGATCCTAAGATGCCAACCAACATCACCACCTGCCACTTTACCAACCACTACTCTGTCGGCATTATCAAGCGTCGAATTAACCCACGCCTCAACCGAGAATGATGAAGCAGCGGTGAAATTACCTGCAGCAGCGTTTGTCTCAATGAAATCATTAACCCCATCAAACGTATATGCCCCACCGACCTGTCCCGCAGCATTCCAAAGAGGTACAGACGCGGCAGTTCCGCCACCCAACGTACCATTATTCGCCCCCATACCATAATCCCTGACCGCGCCTGCGGTCGTCACGGTGACATTCGTCTCAAAAGGCATGTTTAGAACTGCGATTGACTGTCCGTTGAGTCTCCAGTCCGTAATGTTTTGTACCGCGTCTCCGTCTGCATCAGTCGCGTTAATGACAAAAACAGTCAAATTCTCACTTGTTGAAGCGTTATTGCCAGTGGCGCCAGAACCATCAGTACTGTTCAGGATCGGCGCGTCATGCGTTGGAACAGCAGAAATCGTTATGTCAGAAATTGTTGGCTCACTTGCAGGTGCGCTTGGTGTGAGTTCTAGCGCGGTTGACTCTTCTGTTTGTTGATCAGTAGTTTGCAGTTGGCCACGCAACTCTTGGCTATCGGCTGTTGGCTGTTGGCCAGTAGGTTGTATGACGTAGGACGTAGGTTGTACGACGAACGTAATTGGCTTGTATACAGTATTAACACCATCACTCACTTGAATATTCACAACATAATCACCAGAAAAACCAACAGGAGGAGTAAATGTCAACATACTACCATCGAGCACTACTGCTGCATCTTCCACCACAAAAGTCAACGACTGGCCTTCTGGACCAGAAAAGTATTGCAATAAATCTACTGTAAAAGAACCGTCCACAACATAATATGCATCTGCAGACAAAGGAGGCTGATCAGCCGTCTGCAAGCCAGTAGGACTCTTCAAAGGAACAATCAAAAACAAGAACGCAAGGACTATGACTAACAGCATCCCTACCAAGGGCTTCACTATTTCCCCTTTTTTCATAATCCCAAACAAAAAACCCTTTTTGAGTATTTAAACCTTTTTAAAGAAACGAGAGTGAATAATGCCAGACATAAATAAGACCTAGAAATGTTATGTCTGGCAAACCTTAGCAAGCGATCGAATGATATAACTCACTTATGTCGCTTACTAAAGAACCGCAAAAGAGATATAGTAAAGTTGTTTTAAAGCCAATAATGGGAATACCTGAAGTACTAATCATCATCGGAATGATTTTCATAGCAATAGTAGCGCTCAAACTCATCATACGAGCAGCACGATTCCTAGTCTCACTGGGACTCTTCCTAGTAGCAGCAGGCATTGTTTTGAGCGTCTTCACCGGACAAGACCTCTTTGGCATCAACCCTGCAGTCGGCTATGTCGTACACACAATCAACCAGACCGTTCAAAACGTACCGATACCATAGTGTGAATGTATTAGGGCGTAGGTACTAGGTTGTAGGATGAAGGTGGAAGAGGAGTGAAGACAAAAGTTCTTCGACCTTCCGCCTTATACCTTCATCCTTATTTTTGCCCACAACTCAGGAATCATCTTCTTTGCCAACGGCAAAAGATTCAACACGTCCTCCTCATTGTACCAGACCAACCTGTCCAAATGGTCACGATCACCAGTTGAACGCCACTGCTCCCATAAGTACACAGCATCCTCACCAGATAAACCCTCAACCTCTGCACGACGACGAATGCAAAGTTGCTTTTCAATAGATTTCAACCCGCCAACTATGCCCAGCTTCTGACAAACAAACCTCAAATCAACATGAGGAACAGAAGGACGAAAGCCAAAAAACCGTTCAATAACAGGAAGATCAAACGAAGCGCCATTAAACGTAACAAGCAACTTGTACTTTGACAATTCTTTAATCAACAAAGAACGATCCAAATTAAAGCCACGCACAAAAGAATGCACCTCAACCCCATCGCTAATGCCAACAACAGTTATGCCGGAATAGTAACCGTTGGTTTCTATGTCAAGAAAACAAGCCTCTTCCTTGAAAGTCTGCCATAAACGCCACTGCTCAGAAAAAGGAACCTGCATGGCGAAAAACTTCGAATCCCCTTCTTTCAAATGAAGCTTTGCATCGCGCAAATGCAAGTCAAAACGCTCCTTTCTAGCACTGCTAACACCCCTAACACAAGATGCTGACAAAAAAGAATCCCAACCATCAACTTCCTGCCACAAACGCTGTTCAGAACGCTGACGAATACCCGGAAGCAGGATGAAGGAGTTCTGGATCATGTCAATTGGCCATTGGCTATTCGCCTTTAGCTACCACTAAATAGCCAAAAGGTTTTTAAGCTCTCCGTGCACAAAAGTCCAGTGGGGAGAACATGCCAGCGCCAGCACTACACATACACAGTTGCAAAAAACTCTTTGAACGATACAAACTCAACAAAGAAAGCAGAGCATTCGCACTATTCGCCATAGGCAGCGTTTTAACAGACTTAGAAGAATTCGGAGTGGTAAAAGGACTCCACTGGAAAGCAGAAGCATTCCTAAAATACCTCGTCAAAACAGACCCAAAATATGCACCATTAGCACTAGGCATGGCAATGCATGAAGAAATGGACAAAACCCTGGACAAACACTACGTTACACCAAACACCAGCCACGCAGAAGAAATACTCAAACTCTACAACGGACAAAGCTTCCCAGAAGAAGGCCACTATTTCCTCGATCACGTGATGACCTGCCAACTAGTAGAAAAACAACCAGACATTATCACGGTTACCGAGAGAGCAAAAAAAAGACTCCGCGACAAACACGTACACAAAATCGCATACCACCTAACAACGTTCTTCGGCGGAAACCAACAAGAAGTGCTTGAAGCGCTACAACACTTCAAAAACTTCGACCTCACACAATACCTCAACCAAGAAAAAGCGGCAAACATGTACGGCCAGTTCAGCATACTAAGAGAAGCACTCAACCCACACAAAAGAAGCATATTCGACAAGATGAAGCTCGCATGGAAATACTTCAAATTCCTCGTAAGCAACAAAAGCTACCTAATCAAGGAAGCAACCCAGCACGCAAAACAAAAATTCAAAAACCACACCAAAGCATACACTTTGGCACGCAAGGCAATGAATAAAAGATTCACAAAACTATGCACGCTACATAATTTGAGTTTGAAATAGTCCACACCTATTTGTCATCTAGAAAGCCTTATAAACAGACCTCTCTGAAGCACGAACTAATGAGCAAGAGAGAAGACGTTGCAGCGCAACAACAACAGCAAGAAGAAGAAATAAGAAGAACACCCATACCGCGCGGCAAACAAGTTCTGGGAATATGCGAGCAACGCGTAGGCGGAAGCAGGATGAAAGTTCGCTGCATGGACGGAAAAAACCGAATATGCCGAATCCCCGGAAGACTAAAACGAAAATTATGGGTTCGCGACGGCGACATTCTCCTGATTGAGCCATGGGAACTAGGCGGAGATGAGAAAGGAGATGTTATCTTCAAATACAGGCCAATCCAAATCGAGTTATTGCGACGCAAAGGACTCCTGAAAGACGTCATGAAAGAAGAATTCTAGATTGTGGGACGAAGGCGGAAGGTATTAGGACGTAGGCATTAGGGCGAAGGTTGTAGGTATTAGGCTGAAGGGCGAAGATAGACGTTCCTCATCCTTCCACCTTGGACCTTTAGCCTCCTGTTGAATTCTGATAACAACTATAATCTCGAGTCCAGCCACCATACGCAGCACAACTGCCCCTGCACTCACGATATCTGTAACCTTTTCCATCATCAAACGAACATCCTGGAAGAAGAAAACACTGACAAGATTCAGAACGCCTCGCCTCAACAACAGAAACGAACAGCAGGAGCAATGCAACGCTCAATGCCATCTTGAATAAATCATGTGCACGATGCTCCATGAACGAATACAACGTTCAACAATATAAAAAACCAACCCTGCACTCGGGTGTAACGACACACTTGTGTCATAATCTTTTTGAACACACCAGGATGTGCAAATACTAATGAGAATAGTCTATGCGGCAGTTGTTGTGGCAGCGCTTTCTGGCAACGGATGCGTGGGACCACAATGCGTTTACGATTGCAAACAAAGAACTGAACGATTCGAACAAAGCACGCGCGCGTGCGAAAGCTACATTGGCAGGCCAATCACACCAAACTCCCCTGAGCACCAGCAATTCGCCACACATTTCAAGATAGCACTTGAAGAACTAGTCGGAACACGCGCTATAACTGACGAACAATTCTACGAACTAGATCCAGATCATTTTGAAAAACAACGAGGAACGTTTATTGAACTTTACACGCGAGCAGAAGAAAACCATCCTTGGCTAGTGCAAGCGCAGGTAATCCCTCACAGGCAAACAGACAAAAATCCAACGTACGCGACCAGAACAATTTACTTCAGCCCACGAGAATTCTATGGCCGCGTACTTGAAACACGAGCACCACGAAGAAGAACCATCCTTGATGAGTTCAAAGACGGACTACACAGCCTATTCGGCTGGCTATTACTCAATCGATAGTCAATGACCTTTGCCGCCCGTAACAAACTTGTAAGCTTCCAAAGCAGCAGTAGCGCCATGACCCGCGCTGATAACAGTTTGCTTGTAAGGAATGCACGTCAAATCCCCACAAGCATACAAACCACTTGTTTTCGTACGGCAATGAGCATCAATCATAATCTCGCCAGCAGCATTAGTTTCCAACAAACCCTGCACCATGGAGGTATGAGTCTCCCAACCAATCTCAGAAAAAACCCCTTGCAAAGGAAGCTCACGTTTTTGCATTGAGTTAACATCCTCAATCACCAAAGACTTAACAAATTTGTCGCCCTTAATCTCAACAGGCACAGCATTCGTGATGATTTCAATCTTAGGCTCCTGCCTTGCCTTCTCAACAGTAACCTCATCAGCGCGAAACACATCCCGCCTATGAACAATATAAACCTTTTTCGCAATTCTTGCAAGCTCCAACGCACCTTCAACGGCACTATTGCCACCACCAATTACTGCAGTTTCCTTGTTTGGAAATAATGGAGAGTCGCACGTCGTGCAAGTACTTAAGCCCCGACCGAAAAACTTGTCCTCGCCAGGAATGTTAAGCTTTCTCCTCTCACGACCGTAACAAAGAATGACTGTTTTTGATTCAAGCTTCTGACCATTATCAAGTTCTAACACAAAATCTTTCGGCTTTGTAATTTTTGTCACACGGGCTTCCAAAATCTGAGCGCCCCACTTTTTGGCTTGCTCCCAAAACTTCTTCATCAGCTCAGGACCAGGACCCTCATAGCCAGGATAATTCTGAATGTCATTCGTTGAATTAGTCTCGCCACCAATATTCGGACCGGTTACGAGAATCGTTTTCAGTCTTTTTCTGCCTGCGTACACTGCAGCAGTCAAGCCAGCAGCGCCAGCTCCAACTATGACAACATCTTCCATGATTCCAGCGCGAAAAAAGCAGTATATAATTATTTGGATTGAAGTTTGTAATCATTATATAGTGATCAATATAGGAAGGTTTAAATAACGTCAACAATGCAAGCTAATTGAGTGAAGATGTATTCCGTACAAAAAGTCTCATACAGAGATGCAAACAAGTGCCGCGTAGAAGAGTTTAAGCCTCTCGATGACATTGTAATTCTTGACACGAGCGCACTAGGACATGCGCACATTGCAGACTTTGTACGGTTCATAAGCAGAAGAGGGACCGTTCTAATTGAAGAACACGTCAAAAGAGAATTAGACAAAAACAATTCTGCAGAGCCAGGGATAAGAAGAAAGGGCCCTACACTGGCGTGCGACACCCGACAACTTCAACGCATCTACTACAATGGAAGAGCAATACTTGAAGCCCTCGGGAATCGAGTGACTGTCCTAAATCCTAACGATGAAACCGTGAAAAGAGAACGAAAAATCTGCGGAATTCTAGCAACCGCACTCCCGAAAAACCAGGCATACCTTCTCACAAGAGAATCTCACCCAGAGTGGTATAACACGGTCAACCAAGCACTAACTCATCGAGAAACCCTTGGGGACCCTCTTGAAATCAAAGACCTCAGAGAAAAAGGATCCGGGATTTACGCATTACTCAACGTGCTGCTTGAACCTGGCGATAGCATGACAGGGGAAATGCAAACCCAGCTCGGATACCTCCGATTAGACCGAAACAGGGCTGAAGAAGCATACAGACTGCTTCTCAGATCCATCTTTGGACCAAGCATTGGCACGCACAACATGCGCGATACAACAATAGAGAACTATTTTGTAGGCTGCTTTCAGAAAGCGGTAGGTGCAATACTGTTACGCATGGTTGGCTACAAATTAGATGGTGCTTGCCGACAAAATGCGCCTCAAGCGCTACGTGAAATAGACCGCAGATTCGGCACAAAAGCATGCGCACTAGAAACAGACATTCATGTAGTTCTCACAAGCTATGCTGTCGACCATCCGCCTCGCAAAAAAGTAAACATTGTATCAAGCGACAATGACTTGCGGCACCTTCTCGAACTAAGACAACAATGCGACCAACACGCAGACATACGCAAGCGCGCATATACCTGGCATGCACAACAGAACGGAAAACTCCCTAATGCACAACCATGATTGTCACTCCTACAGAATAGAAAAACATATTAAGCCCTTCTAGGACAAAAAGCGGCATGGAACACCAATCAAAACCACTAATCGTCACCATCCTTTTAGGGCTAAGCATGATAACAGCGTTGCTCCTGGAAACACGAATGAAAACAGGAGCGGCAATAGAGCTAGTCATTATAATCCTGGGAATACTTGCAGGAGCACTCATACTATTAGGCCTCTGGATAGAAGAACCATGGGCATACCAGCTAAGCAGCATCCTATTCGCACTTAGTCTGGCAAACCTAATATGGATCCACCTCAACACGCACTATCTTCTAGGAGTCGCGTTTGGCATCCTCGTGAACGTAAGCGGAATAGTGATGAGCATCACAGATTTCAAAAAAAGCTACAGCGTTGAAACATACGACGATGACCTAAGAGACCTCAAAAAAGAACTAGAAGCGCTAAAGAAAAGAAAAAAGAGAAAATAATTCTAAGACATTAGGGCGAAGGTTGTAGGTGTTAGGATGAAGGAAGAAGGCATTAGGACGAAGGTGTTAGATTGTAGGATGAAGATTTACTGCCTTGCAAAAACCTTATGCACTTCCAAATAAGCAAAACCAGAAAGTGAGAACAGAACAACAACACCCCACTCAACCAAAGACAACGAAGTAACCTTGAAAATACCCTGCAAGAAAGGAGTCGACACGATAAACACCTGCAAAGCAGCAGACGAAAGAACAGCAAGCCACAAATACCTGTTAGCAAAAAGACCGGCACTAAAAACAGAACGCCTAACCGAGCGAACACTCACACCCTGAAACAATTGAAAGAAAACCAAACTAGTGAACGCAATCGTCTGCGCCTTTGCCATCCCCTGCAGTTGGAAGTAATCAAACAACCACAACGTGCCAATGGTCAAAATCAAAGGATAAACAGTAACGTACTGGCCAATGCCCCTGAAAATGCTATCACGCGGATGCCTAGGCGGCCGAGCCATGGCATCAATTTCCAAAGGATCAACACTCAAAGCCAAAGCAGGCAAACCATCAGTAACAAGATTGACCCACAAGATCTGAATAGCAAGCAAAGGCAAAGGCATGCCAAGCAAAACCGACCCAACAATCACCAAAACCTCGCCAATATTGCCGGCAAACAAGTAAGCAACATATTTCTGAATGTTATCATAAATACGCCTGCCCTCCTCAACTGCCCGAACAATACTTGTGAAATTATCATCTGCCAAAATCATTGCAGACGCCTCCTTCGCAACATCAGTACCAGAAAGGCCCATAGCGATACCAATATCAGCCTTTTTCAAAGCCGGAGCATCATTCACGCCATCACCAGTCATGGCAACAATATGACCCCTCTTCTTCAACGCATCAACAATCTTCAACTTATGCTCAGGATTAACACGCGCGTAAACTGCAATACCATCAACTTCCTGCTCCAAGTTTATCTTGTCCAATTCCATGCCAGTAACAGCTTTACCCTCAATGCCAAGCTCGCGAGCAACAGCCTGAGCAGTCACAGCATGATCGCCAGTAATCATCACGACCTTAATGCCAGCAGACTCACAACGCGCAATTGCATCCTTCACTTCCAAACGAGGAGGATCAATCATAGCCTGCAAACCAACAAAAACCAAATCATTCTCATACGAATTCTTTCCATCCTTAGAGACAAGCTCCTTAAACGCAAAACCCAACACGCGCAAAGCATTCCTGGCAAACGCCTCATTCTGAGCCAAAATTTTGGACTTCTCCTGACGCGTCAAACGCTCAACACGACCATTAACAAGAATTTTCGAGCAAAGATCAAGCAAAATATCAGGAGCGCCTTTAGTGTAGGCAACCCGCTTGCCCTTCACAACATGAACCGTCGTCATACGCTTACGCTCGCTAGTAAACTCCAACTCGTCCTTCCTAGGAAAATCATCATGCAATTTTTCAACATCTAACTTGCCTTTCTTTGCACTCACTAACAACGAAGCCTCTGTAGGATCGCCAACAACCTGCCACAACCCATTCTCCAAATGAAGCTCTGAATCATTATTCAAAGCACCAATGCGCAACAACAACTCAAACTCATTCGCATCCTTGCTGAAGTAACCTTCAGGAGAGTAGCCAACACCAGCAATTTCCACAACCTGCCTGTTCACGTACAACTTCCTAACAGTCATCTCATTCTTAGTCAAAGTACCAGTCTTATCAGAACAAATAACAGTACACGCGCCCAACGTCTCAGCACTCGGCAAATAACGCACCAGCGCATTCTTCCGCGCCATACGCTGAACACCAACAGACAAACCAACAGTAACAACAGCAGGCAAGCCCTCAGGAATGGCGGCAACCGCCAACGCGATAGCAGTCAACAACCAAACAGTAGCCGGCTGATCAGTACGCAACACTCCAACAACAAAAATAACAACGGCCAAACAAACAACACCAATCCCAATATTCACGCTCAAACGACTCAATTGCTGCTGCAACGGAGTCTCGCTAGGAGCGGCTTCCTGAATCAAGGCAGCAATCTTACCCATCTCAGTCTGCATGCCAGTACCAACAACAACAGCCTTAGCATGACCATCAATGACCAAAGTACCAGCAAACAACATGTTATGACGGTCACCAATAGCAACCTCCTTGGAAATTGACTCAACCGCCTTACGCACAGGCATGCTCTCCCCAGTCAAAGAAGCCTCCTGCGTCTTCGCATTCACAGCTTCCAACAAACGAGCATCAGCAGCAACCTTGCTGCCAGTGTTAACAACCAGAATATCACCAGGAACAACATCAGAAGCATCAACCTCCTTCATCGCTCCATCACGCAAAACAACAGCCTTCAAAGAAATCATCTTCTTCAACGCTTCGATCGCTCGCTCAGCACGATACTCCTGCGCAAAACCAAGAACAGCATTCAAAACAACAATAACACCAATAACGCCAACATCAACAAACTCCCTCGCAACCAGGGCAACAAGCATGGCAACGATCAGAATCCACATCATAGGACTCTTAAATTGATCAACAAAAATCCAAAAAGGGCTTTCAGGAGGAATTTCCCTAATATGATTAGGACCGTAAACCTTCAAACGCTCCTGAGCCTCAACAGAAGACAAGCCTTGCGAAGAAGACTGCAGTTTTGCCAACACCTCTTTCTCTGGCAACAAATAATAATCAGCCATCACCAACCACAAGAGAAGTTGTGTTTAAAAGGTTATCTTTAGGGTGAGGTTGAAGGACGAAGGTATTAGGTTGTAGGTATTAGGACGAAGGATGTAGGACGTAGGGTGTAGGACGAAGGCGGAAGGAAGAAGAATGTGGACTTTCTTCACCCTTCTACCTTACACCTTCACCCTTAGAAAAGTTTATAACAATCGCCAATACTGGATTCAAAAAGGTGACCTATGACAACAGCACAAGATCTAATGCACGCATACATATCAATCGACATACAAGACACAGTAGCACAACTAATAGGCAAGTTCAAAAAAGGAAGCACGTACAGCGCAGTAGTATTTGACGGGAAAAAATATCTTGGCATGGTAGAAAAACACTCCCTTGCCAACAACAAAGGCGACTCTCAAACAATGAAAGTAAACAACCTGATCAAACACCGCAGCAAAGCACAAACCCCCTTCTATGTGCCCACGCTCGCCTCTGACGCGGAACTCCCTGAAATCTGCAAAAAAATGATCACAGGAGACACTCACGCCCTGCCAGTACTCGACGGCAAAGAAGTCCTTGGAATCGTAACAGCAGAAGACGTCGCTCTAGCAATAGCGAAAGAATACAAAGGAATCACGTGCGACAAGCTCGCAAGCAAAAAACCGCTTACCTGCACACCTGACGATTCAATAGCAAAAGCAGTCAGCGCGCTAAACCGCGAAGGAATCGACCACCTGCCGATTGCCGACGAAAAAAACCAACTCCTCGGCATGGTCAGCATGAGCGACATACTAAACAGCGAGGAACTTTGGAACTCTGAACGCCAACACCTGTCCAAAGCGGCAAGTCACCAGCAAGGCAAACACACAGGCTACCAACACGGAGAAAAAACCAGCCTTTCCAGCCTGCCTGTGAAAAACTTCATGACAAAAAAAAGCACGTGCTGCACGAACCCAGAAGAAACCATACCAAACATCGTCAAAAAAATGCAGCAAGAAAAAGTGTGCAGCATAATCCTGGTGAAAAACAACCAGCCCGTAGGCATTTTGACGCTCAAAGACATTCTAAAAGATTACGCGAAACCAAGACGCTAAAAAACCAGACGTTTGCGCTCCCGACGCTCACGCAAAAAATTAGCACAACGAAGAATATAATCCCGGTTTTCACCAAAAGCATACACGCCACGTTCAGTCTTCAGGTCAGCAGCATAAAACAGCAAGCTCTCATCAAAATCAGGACCACCAGGACCATACTCAATAAACTCATTCAACCGCTGATACATACCCACCCTGCCAAAATCAAACATTGACTCTGCAACACAAGCGGCATGCGCGAACAAACCCTCTGCCTCGCAGTCGAACATATTCTCTTCCTCAGCAGAACCAGACTTTACAATTCTCCTAGCCAAACGAGGAGCGATAGCAGCAGCAACCTCCAACTCGCGCACACGAGAACCCAAAGAAATACCAGCATCGTCAACATCCTTATGTTCAAAAAAACTTGCAGCAATATCCTGATATTCAGGATTACTGGTATATCCCTCACGCACACACCGTGCGATGAAAGCACGCCCGCCAGCATCAGAAAGCAAGCCAGAATATTGCTCTAGAATATCCTCTATAATTGTTGTAAACATCTTCACTCACAATAAGACTGCCAACTTGGTTGTATATAAACTATAAGGATGAAAGTAGTTTGTAGTACTAATGGCTACTTACTACCAACTACTTGGGGGAAAGAATTAAAACGATAAAAAGACATTCAAAGATAAATGAAAGGCCACATTTTACTTAGCATAATCCTTCTAGCTGCGTGTTCGCCAGCTTTTTATACCAATGCAATAAACAACACCACAATGAAACTCACCAGCGTATTCAACGAAGGACAAACAATACCATCTGAATACACGTGCGACGGAAAAGACGCAATACCGCCCTTGGAGATAACAGGAATTCCACAACAAGCAAAATCGCTTGCACTAATAATGGACGACCCAGACGCACCAATGGGCACATGGGACCACTGGATAGCATGGAACATACCACCAAACACTAAGAAAATAGCGGGCTTAATTGGAGTGGGTGGCAAAAACAGCTGGGGCAGAAAAGGATACGGCGGACCATGCCCGCCATCAGGAAAACACAGATATTATTTCAAACTCTACGCGCTTGACAACATGCTAGACCTAGCATCAGGATCTGACAAGAAAAAACTACTATCTGCAATAGAAGGACACGTTCTTGAAGAAGCGACATTGATGGGAACGTATTCTCGCAAAGGGTAGAAGGTTGTAGGACAAAGGATGAAGGAAGTCAGTCAACATTTAGCTGTTCGTTTTCACATCTTTTGCCACTGTAATCGTTAATTCCAATCTTTGCAACCAGATTTTTAAATACTGCGAGCATACCAAGTTCATGAACGAGTTAAGGGGAATGTTCGTACTTTTTGGCGGGATTTTGATTACAGTCTCGGCAATCTGGTATTTTCTCATTCTGCTAATGTTCCCAGGCACAACAAAAAAAGCTGAAAATGGCTTTCTGTTCTGGATGCTATGCACAGCATGGGCAGAAGTACTCTTCATTTTCTCCGCATACTTGATTATCGAGAGCGGGCTTTCAACATCAAGCCGCATTATCGGAAGACCAACTGTAGGAATTGGCTTGGCTCCATTTTTGGCACTTGGCGCATGGCTATCTTGCATGATTCCTGACATAGTTAGATATGAACGATCCAGCAGACCTGTCATATTAGCTAAAATAGCGGCCTTTATGGTGATGGGTCCTTTGTTGTTTGCAGTAATTTTACTCGCCATAAAGTATATCTTGTCAGGGATTTAATTCATGGCATTCTTCTGTGATTTGCCGTATAAACTCCGCTCCAAATTTTAAGCATAACTTAAATCTATAATAAACTATACTTATGGTTAGAATAAGCATAACCTTTAAATACTCTTTATATATGAACACTCTTGTGAATGTGTTGTGATACGGAAAAAGAGAAAGACCTACCCTGAGATACGCCAGTTGATCCTCAACGAGTTCTCCAAGGGAGAGCGCACGGTCAACCAGATAGCTGCAAAAACCGGCCTCACTTGGAGAACCGTTGACGGACACCTAATCCACCTCATCGGCACAGGCAAAATCGAGCCAGTATTTCTAAGTGAGTACGTGAAAATCTACAGGTTGAAAGAAGAAGGACGAAGGCAAAAGGATGTAGGACGAAGGTGGAAGGAAGAAGGACGTAGAACGAATGTGCCGGGGGCACGACATGAGTAAAATCAACGTGCTCATGTTTGGCTGGGAGTTCCCGCCATTCAAATCAGGAGGACTCGGAACAGCATGCTACGACCTCTGCAAAGGACTCAGCAAAAACAACACAAACGTCACATTCGTCATGCCCTTCGCACCAGAAGGAGCCACTGCAAAATTCGTCAAACTAGTCGGAGCGCACGAAAAGATAAAGCACCTCCGCCTCCGCACAATAAAAAGCCCGCTCACACCATACCTAACCAGCAAAGAATACGAACACTATTACCAGCACACCCAATCAAAAAACAAACACCTCTACGGGCAAAACGTCTTTGATGAAGTCGCGCGCTACACAGCAGCAGCCGCACAAATCGCAAAAGAGGAAACACATGACATCATTCACTGCCACGACTGGATGACCTACCAAGCAGGCATAATTGCGAGAAAAACCAGCAAAAAACCACTTGTCGTGCACTTACACGCAACAGAGTTCGACAGAACAGCAAACAACCCAGACCCAAGAATCAGCCACATCGAATGGCTCGGCCTCAAGGAAGCAGACACCATCATAACAAACAGCCAGTTCAGCAAAAACAACATCATCAAGCATTATAACATTCCAGCAGACAAGATCAACGTAGTCCACTGGGGAATAGACAATGAGCCTTTGCCACAACACCCAAGCATCCCACTCAAGGAACACAAAACAGTGCTCTTCCTAGGAAGAATAACTATCCAAAAAGGACCGGACTACTTTGTTGAAGTGGCCAAAAGGGTTCTAGATTACGAGCCAAGCGCACGCTTTATCATAGCAGGAGATGGAGACATGCTGCCGCGCATACTTCACCGGACAGCAGAACTGGGCATCGCGGACAAAGTAGTCTTCACAGGCATGCTAAAAGGAGCAGACGTTCACCACGCATTCCAAACGGCAAACATATACGTAATGCCATCGGTCAGCGAGCCATTCGGACTGGTTGCCCTGGAAAGCATGAAAAACGGCACACCCATCATCATCAGCAAACAAAGCGGCGCATCAGAAGTAATCACCCACGCACTCAAAGTCGACTTCTGGGACGTCAATGAAATGACCAACAAAATAGTCAGCGTTCTCAGGCATACTGCACTACGAGAAGAACTCACGCACAACACTCTCAGAGAAATCCAAAAGTTCAACCTTGAAGAACCTGCAAGAAAAATCAAGGAAGTCTACCAACACCCATACAGAGGAAAACATTAAAAAGCGCACTACCATGAATGACTACAAAAGGGGGAAAAATGACTAACATTTGTTTGTACTTCCAAGTCCACCAACCATTCAGGCTACGCAAGTACACATTATTCGAAATAGGCAAACATGCAGACTACTTCGACCAAAAGAAAAACCAAGAAGTCATGCAAAAAGTAGCCAAAAAGTGCTATATCCCTGCGAACAGAATCGTCTCTGAGCTCATCCACAGACATGAAGACTTCAAGGCATCATACAGCATCAGCGGAACAGCACTCGAACAATTCAAACAATACGCGCCAGAAGTATTAGAAAGCTTCAAAGAACTAGCGGAAACAGGCTCCATCGAGTTCCTGAACGAGACCAGCCACCACTCACTAAGCTTCCTACACGACAAAGAAGAATTCAGAGAACAAGTAAGACAACACCACAAAACAATCAAGCAAGAATTCGGACAAAAACCAACAGTATTCAGAAACACAGAACTCATATACAACAATGAACTGGCGAAAGAAGCAGAAAACATGGGCTACAAAGCAGTGCTCGCAGAAGGATGGGACGGCGCGCTCGGCTGGAGAAGCCCAAACTACATCTACCAGCCAGCAGGGTGCAAAAACATCAAGCTATTGCTAAAGAACTACCGATTGTCAGACGACATAGCATTCAGATTCAGCAACAAACACTGGAGTGGATGGCCACTAACAGCAGAAAAGTACGCAAACTGGCTGGCGCCAATACTGGGAGACACGATCAACCTATTCATGGACTATGAAACATTTGGAGAACACCAATGGAGCGACACAGGAATATTCAACTTCCTAAAACACCTGCCAGCGGCGCTAAAACAACACAACATAAGTTTCCACACACCCAGCGAACTAGCAAAAGTTGCTCCAAAAGAAACACTCGACATACCAAACACCATAAGCTGGGCAGATATTGAACGCGACACAACAGCATGGCTAGGAAACAAAATGCAGCAAGCAGCTGCCAAGAAAGTCTACGAATTAAAGAAAAATATAAGCAAAAAACAACTCGACACCTGGAGAAAGTTAACCACCAGCGACCACTTCTACTACATGTGCACCAAATGGTTCAACGACGGAGACGTGCACAAATACTTCAACCCATACGACACACCATACGATGCGTTCATCACCTACATGAACATCCTGCAAGACTTTGAAATGCAACTCAAAAAACAACAAGGAGTATTCTCCAAGTTTACCAAACTACTACGACCAATAGAGGTGAACGCATGAAAAAAACAAAAACCGCTAAGACCAAAAGCCCACAAAAAACACTTGCCGTAAGAATAACCACCAAACTACTAGGAAAAGCGCCAGAAACCAAAAGCTTCAACCTACACGACGGAAGAAAAATCAGAACAGTACTCGAGCTTATCGATGAACTTGAAACAATGAGTGAAGAACACTTCAAACAATACGTCAACGAAGCGGAAAACCACTTCAGCAACTGGATCGAACACGTGTTTGAGAACAAAGAACTCGCAGACGAAATAAGGCACGTTCACAACAGAATAGACGCGCAGCGAGCAATACTCAAAAAACTAGTAAAAGAGCTGATCAGATGACCAACGCGCCGCCAGAAAAGATATTCTGGCTAAAAGGAGGAACACCCATAAAGAATTTGGCAGAACTAGCCAAAGAATTACAAAACATGGACGATAACACTTACAAACACCACGTCACACCACATAACAACGACTTCTCAAACTGGATAAAACACGTCATAAAAAATGACACACTTGCTCGAGAAGTCCAGCAAGCAAGCAAAGGAGACATGCTACGCATCATAGACGAGGCCATAGGGCCAGAACCAGCAAAAGAACTCCCACAAGAAACCACCACAACGATTATACCCGCCAGAGAAACAAACCCAAAAACGCCAACACCCATCAAGCTCAAACCGAAAATTATAGTAACCTGCCACAAAACAGACCTCACATTAACACACCAGCAAAAACCAATTACTAGCCCGCACAAAACAGAACTAACACTCGCACACAAACCACAACGCGTAAACAGCCCATACAAAACACTGCTAACGCTCGCGCATACAAAAGAACTTCCCAACAACCTACTCACTATCGCAAGCTATCTAGCACTCGGAATAGTGGCAGGCGTAGGAACAACCATAATAATACTGGCAGCACTATGAAATACCAAGTTATCACAATAGGATCAGCAAGCACGGACATATTTATGGTAACACATAGCAATAGAGTGGAAGTCCTACGCGTACACGGACACGAGGACATCGCTGTGCCAGTCGGCGGCAAGATAATAGTCGAGAAAACACACACCTGCCTGGGCGGAGGAGGCGCAAATACTGCAGTAAATCTCGCACGACTAGGGTTTAAAACAGGATATCTCGGCAAAATAGGAAAAGACCAACGGGGAGATGCGTTGTTAAAAGAACTCGCACAAGAAAAGATCAATTTCCTCGGACCAAGAGCGGGAGAAACAGGACTCTCATGCATACTCAGCGGAATAAAAAACAGAACAATATTCTCATACAGAGGAACAAACAACACCTTCATGCCAGAAGAAGTACCGTGGAAAAAACTACAAGCAAACTGGTTCTACCTCGGAAGCTTCCTAGGACAAAGCTGGAAAACAGCACAAGAAATCGCAAAATACGCAAAAAGAAAAAACATCCCAATGAGTTGGAATCCATCAATCTACCTATGCGAACTAGGACCTAAAAAGCTCAAACACGTCCTTGACGCGTGCAAGATACTGGTCCTGAATAAAGAAGAAGCACAAGCACTATCTGGCACGAACAAACAAACATCAGCACTACTGAAAGAACTACACCAATATGTACCACTTGTTGTCATAACAGACGGACCAAACGGAGCAGACGCTTATGATGGAAAAGACCATTGGCACGTAACTCCAAAAGACGTTCCTGTTGTTGAGCCAACAGGAGCAGGAGACAGCTTTGCGAGCACGTTTGTAGCAGCCCGCCTGCTCGGAAAAGACGTGCCAACAGCGTTACGCTGGGGAGCAGCACAAGCAAACTCAGTAATACAACACTATGGCGCGACAAACACATTATTAACACGAAAGCAAATCGAGAAACAAGCACAAAAAGCAGGAAAGGTGAACAAATGCTCATAACCCTCAAAAAAATACTCGCGAAAGCAAACAAGGAAAACTATGCAGTAGGCGCGTTCAACATCAACAACATGGAAATCTGCCAAGCAGTCATGAATGCAGCAGTTTCTCAAAAAAGCCCGATCATCCTACAAACAAGCCAAGGTGCCCTTGAATACGCAGGCAAAGACTACCTAAAAGCACTAGCAGAAACAGCAGCAGACCAAAAAGTACCGGTATGCCTGCACGTCGACCACGGAAGAGATCTCGACCTGATAAAAGCATGCATCAAAAAAGGCTGGACAGGCATCATGTATGATGGAAGCCACCTTCCATTCGAGCAAAACGTGAAAAACACAAAAAAAGTTGTCGGCTGGGCGAGCAAAAAAGGAATAGGAGTGGAAGGAGAGCTGGGAACCATCGGAGGAGCGGAAGAAAAAATAGTTTCCAGACAAATTATTTACACAGACCCAGACGCGGCAGTAGAATTTGTGGACAAAACAGGAGTAGACGCTCTGGCAATCGCAATTGGTACATCGCATGGCGCGTATAAATTCTCAGGCAGCGGACGATTAGACATACACCTGCTAAAAACAATCAAACAAAAACTAAACATGCCGCTTGTTTTGCACGGCGCAAGCGGAGTGCCAAGCTGGCTTGTTACACTAGCAGCACGCTACGGAGCACACCTCGGCAAACCCGAAGGAGTGCCAGACGACCAAGTAGCGCTTGCTGTCAAAAACGGAATCAACAAAGTAAATACCGACACGGACTTAAGGTTGGCGTTTGACGCAGCAGTTCGAAAATTCGTAGCTGAAAAACCAGAAGACTTCGACCCAAGACACATACTCGCACCAGCAAGAGAGCTAATGCAACAAGTCGTCGAACACCGAATACAATTGTTCGGTTCGTCAGGAAAAGCTTAAATACCACTATTACCACTCATACCACTATGACTACTCTTAAAACAATAAAGATTAGCGAGGAGAACTACAAATGGCTAGTCGGCTATGCCGGCAAGATCCAGGAAGAACTGAAAGAACCCGTATCACTCGATCGCGCACTCACACTTCTCAGGCCAAAAAAAATAAGTTCCTATGCCGGAATATGGAAAGAATTTGATGATAAAAAACTCAAAAAAGTGCTCAAAAGAGGGTGGAAATGGGAAATCCCCTCATTCTAGACACCGACTTCATAATAGAGTTTATCAAAGGACGTGAACCCGCAGTAACGTTCGTGCAGCAAGAGGAAGAAAACACTCTGTTTGCGACAACTACAATTAACGCATTCGAACTTTACGTAGGTGCACAAGAGTCGCCCTATAAAGAAAAAAATTCTGCCAAACTTCATGAATTCATCAATCAACTACTCATATTACCCCTGACGCTGCCCGCATCAAGAAAAGCTGCAGAAATACACGGTCAGCTAAAAAAACAAGGAAGCCTTATCGACATCAAAGGCCTCCTAATTGGAGCAATCGCTCTTGAAGAAGGCTTTGCCCTAAAAACAAACAACAAAAAACATTTCTCACGCATACCAGGACTCGAGGTACTCTGAATGAAACCTATCCTCGTTTACGTAACAACCGCTGATGAAAAAGATGCAGAAATGATAGGAGCCACGCTAATAAAGCAACAACTCGCAAGCTGCGTGAACATTCTGCCAGGCATGCACAGCCAGTACATCTGGAAAGGAAAATTCCAACACGACAAAGAATGCATGATGATCATCAAAACATTTGATACAAAATACAAAAAGCTCGAGAAAACAGTCAAGAAATTACATTGCTACGAAAACCCCTGCATTATTGCAGTTCCCATCAGCAAGATAAGTAAAGAATATCTAGATTGGAGCATGAAGGTGATTCGATGAGCTTCAGCAGAACACTTGGATTTGCTATTCATGCCATCTTTATCGGAACGCTTGTCACCGCACCATCCTTTGCCATCACGCAACCCTATCTGCTACTAATCCTATCACTAGTTTCAGGATTCTCCCTAATCTCATTTTTTGCACACGCATCGGTGGAAGAACGATACGAAATAATGAGCTTTGTGTTCGTCCTGGCAGCAATCATACAGATCATACTGGGAGCACTGACCAACCTAACAGCGGCAACCCCGCGCAACATCCCATTAGAACTCCTAGTCCTATTCGTCGGCCTATTCTCACCCATCTTCGCGCTAGGACGCATCACCGACCAAAAATTACCGCTAGCACCGCTTTTATGGAATCTAGCAAGCGTAGCAATCGTCTACCTGCTCGTACTTGGCGTTGTAGACATAACTGGAGCAATCACATGATACATCTTGCAGCAGACCACGCAGGATTCAAGCTAAAAGAACACTTGAAAGCATTCCTGCAGAAAAAAGGCCACCCTGTCAAAGACCACGGCGCGCACAAACTCATCAAAACAGACGACTACCCAGACTATGCAAAAAAAGTAGCAACAGTAGTACAAAAAGAAGGAAAAGGCATCCTGGTATGCGGAAGCGCAGAAGGAATATGCATAGCGGCAAACAGACACAAAAGAATACGGGCAACACCAGTATGGACGCTCACAAATGCCAAGCTAAGCAGAAAGCACAACGACGCAAACATACTCTGCCTAAGCGGATGGGAGTTAAGTAATAAAAAAGCAGAAAAGATAGTACTAACGTGGCTTGCCACTCCGTTCTCCGGAGAAGAAAGACATAAAAGGAGAATAAGAAAACTAGGCTAAGATGAAACACAAAAAAACCTGGCTCGTTGGAATATTGCCAGCAATAACTCTCGTACTGTACATAATAATAACAATAGGACTAACAACAACAGAAAAACGAATCGCAAACCTCTACCAAGAACACGCAGACTTCCTAGCAAAGTCAACAAACATAACACCAGAAGACTTCAAAAAACTCCAACAAGAATTTGCAAAAGAAATAAAATTAACACCAGGAGAACAACAACGATTACGCTGGAGCATAGCAGGACAAAAAATAATAGAAAAATTAACGGTAAACACAAAACACTGCCTTGTCATACAAAAAGCCCCTTGTTTAATGCTCACTGAGAAAGTAATCGAAGCAGCACGCTACAGGCACAACACAATAAAAACAATAACAGGCAAGGAACCCAAAAAAGAAGTAATCCTGCAAGCAACACCATACTCTGTGAAAGACCACGCCAGCAAGCTAATACTTCTCCTGCTCGAGGCTCTTGCAATCAACGCACTATTCCTCTGGCTCTGGCCAACAGTCAAAGTCACAGGACGCAAATGAACATCATCCCAGGAGTACTGGCAACAACACTTAAAGAGTTAAAACAGCAACTGAATACATTGTCCTGGGCCAAAAAAATACATCTCGACATAATGGACGGAAAGTTTGTTGACAACAAAACCATTGGCCTGCAAACCCTCAAAAAACACTTCCCAGAACAAGAAGTACAAGTACACCTGATGGCGTACCATCCAGAAAAATATGTCATCCCATTCTCAAAACTAGGAGCAAAAGAGCTAATAATTCATGCAGAGGCCAGCGCACACGCGCCAGAAACACTGGAAGACATAAGAATAACCGGAATGAAAAGCGGCATCGCCTTCAACCCAGAGACTGCTGTTAAAAGACACAAAGATAGCTTGGTCCATGCAGACAGCGTTCTCGTGATGACCGTACGTCCCGGACATAGTGGCGCAGCATTCACGAAACAGCCACTCAAAAAAATCAAGGAAATACGCTCGCACAACCCAACAATTACTATCGGAGTGGACGGCGGCATACGCACAAACACCTGCGCAATAGCGGCGCGAGCACGAGCTAATTTCGCAATTGCAACAAGCGCGATACAGGAAGCGGAAAAGCCGAAACAAGCATACAAAAGGCTGTTGGCACTTAGCAAGTAGGGTGAAGGTATTAGGAAGTAGGACGAAGGCGGAAGAACTAATATTAAGAAGGCGCGCCGGGGCAGGGATGATCAACCCTACGCAACATGAATCACCGCAAAGTTTTTGAACCCTGACTTCCTTTCGGAATACAGCGTTTCAGGCTGCTGTCCTACCGGGTTAGACGACCCCGGCGCAGCAGTTTCTTTATTTTACTAATTAATATACTCGTCGACGAGAAAACCGGATAGTTTCTGGATTGTTCAGAAGAAAACAACGATTTAACTGCTCACTTTCACAAACTTTCCATTCCTGACAGTTTTGATGAAAATCTCCTTCTTCACGTCACCATTCTTATCAAACGTCAACAAGCCACTGCCACCTGGATAGTCCTTGAACGACAACAAAGCATGCTTTACCGCAACAGGATCCTCGCCGGCCTGTTCGATAGCTGCGGCAAGAATTTTTAGAGCATCATAACTATTCGCAGCAGTATTGTCAGGAAGCTCACCATATTTCTTCTGATACGCATCAATGAATGATCTGACAGATGGAAGCTCTGAATTTGCATCATACGGGTACGGATAAACAATGCCCTCGGCAAGAGCGGAATATTCCTTGATCAGAATGGCATTCTCCGTTCCAACCGCGCCCAGCCATTTCACATCCAAACCTACTTCTGCCGCTTGCTTTAGAACAACCCCCATAATTCCAGCGGAATGAAGATTAAAAACCACATCAGGATCATGACTTTTCAACTTGCTCAACTCTGAACGAACATCCTGCCCGTTCATATCAATGAACTCCTCACCAACAATCCTGCCACCTAGTTTTTCAAATGCCGCCCTGAAATCCCTGGCATGCTCCCGACCGAAAGGAGTCTCGGACAAAATAACTCCTGCTTTTCGAACGCCCATTCTATTGTAAGCGTAATCCGCCAATGGAACAACCATATCTTTCGTTATCGGCATAGTCCTGAAAAAAAAGTCATCCTGGCTTAACTCATCCAAAGTTGCTATCGGTGATATCAACACGATATTGTTTTCAGTGGCAACAGGAACAAGCGGGAACGTCGTCGTAGCCCACGAATCACCAATTACAAATTTCACTCCATCAATGCCAACCAGTTTATTCAACGAAGTAACGGCAGTTGTTTGCTCGGTTTTGCTGTTTTCAATCACAAGCTCAACCCGCTTTCCACGAACTCCCCCATTAGCATTCAACTCCTCGAGAGCCAACTCAACGCCGCGCACTTCCTGCTGGCCAAAATAGGAGCCAACACCATCGAGAGACGCTATCACTCCTATTTGCAGAACCTCTTCCTTCTGCGTGCACCCAATCAACAGTAGAATGAAGAACAAAACTGTGCATTTACAAAACACTCCGAGTTTCATGTTACCACTATCAGATAACTAAGAGTATTTAATTCTTATTTCCCCCTTAGTGAGGAGCAATAGAAAGATTTAAGAAAAGACGCTCACCACACCATCACATGAGCGAACACTTTCTTGAAGAATTGGGCTTGACAAAAGGAGAGATCAGGGTTTATCTCAGCCTACTATCACTCGGACAAACAACCAGCGGCCCCCTGATTGCAGAATCCAAAATATCCAGCTCAAAAGTATACGAAATCCTCAACAAGCTAATGGAGAAAGGCCTTGTATCACACACCATCAAAAACAAGACCAAATATTTCCAGCCAACTTCTCCTGCGAAATTAAAAGACTACCTCGCGAAAAGGGAAAACACCATTGCACAACAAAAGAAGGAACTCGAAGAACAACTTCCAAAACTTCTCGCACGATACGCGGAAATCAAGGCAACACAGAGTGCAGAGATCTTCACAGGACTCCCCGCAATCAAAACCATGCTATGGGAGCTCATCGCAGAAGCAAGCCCTGGCGAGCAATACTACTTCTTCGGAGGAGTTGGGGCGAGATACGAAGAAATCGCGCAAAAAATATTCATCCCCTACGACAAGTACCGTTACGAGAGAAAACTCAACGTACACGGAATAGTACATGTAAAACACAAAGAATTTCTCAAAAAAATCGCTCGTGCAACACTCAGATTTGTCAACTACCCAATACCCAGCAACATCGCAATCTTCAGGGACAAACTCGTAATCCAATCATACACGGAAAACCCAATGGCAATCCTCATCACTTCCCAAGAAATCACCAGCCAGTTCAAAGAATTCTTTGAGTCGGTATGGCAGACCGCCGAGAAATAGCTTTATAAACACGCCCGCCTAATTCTCGTTAAAAAGAGATGCTATGAAAGACCTTTCACTTATTGCGAACCATATTCGTCAAGACATCATCAGAATGCTCACGCGCGCAGAAAGTGGCGACACGGCAAGCTCGCTAGCCGTTGTAGACATACTAGTTGCACTATATTTCGGCATACTCAAACATGACCCAAGAAAGCCAGACTGGAAAGAACGCGACAGACTATTTGTAAGCAACGGGCAAGTTGCTCCAGCACTATACGCAACACTCGCACACGCAGGATATTTCGCAAAAAAGGACCTATTGACCTTGAGACAGTTCGAATCACGACTACAAGGACAACCAAGCACGCTAGTTCCAGGCGTAGAATTCAACCAGGCAAACCTCAGCATAGCAATCGGCTCGGCACTCGCTGCAAAAATGGACGGAAAAACACACCACACCTATTGCTTGCTGGCAGACTATGAACACCAACAAGGCAATTTATGGGAAGCCATACTGTTTACAGGCAGCCACAGGCTAAAACTCACAACAATCATAGATCGAAGCGGAATACAAGCAGACGGCCATACCGAAGACATCCTGCCATTAGAAAGCCTCCGCAAAAAATACGAAGCGTTCAACTGGAACGTCATAGAAACAGACGGGCACAACATTCCACACATAATAGAAGCGATAGAAGAAGCAAAAAACAACAAGACAACAGCAATAATCTGTCACACAACCCCTGGCAAGGGAGTGAGCTTCATAGAAAACAAAGTCTGGCACAAAGCCCCAACAAAAGCACAAGAAAAAATAGCACTAGCAGAACTCCATGCAACCTAGAGACGCAATAGCAGACGGACTACTTGAGATAACAAAACACCACGACATAGTCGTGCTTAGTCCGGACAACGCGGAAAGCACCCGCGCAAAAACATTTGCCAAAAAACACCCTGAAAGATTCATCCAATGCGGCAAAACAGAACAAAACATGATCGGCATTGCAATGGGACTGGCAAAAGAGGGAAAAAACGTTTATGCAATCTCGCACGCCAACCCAGGCAGAACATTTGAACAACTAAAGATAGCAAGCATAAACAACAGCAACATCAAAATCATAGGAACCCACGCAGGGCTAAGCAGCGGAAAAGAAGGAATACACACACTTGAAGATATTTCCCTAGTAAGAACCCTCCAAAACATCACCATAATCGCGCCGGCAGACGCGCACGAAGCACGAAAAGCAGCAATAGCCGCAGCAATAATTCACGGGCCAACGTACATACGCATAGGAAGAGAAAAACAACCTGAAGTGACAAAAAACAGCCAGTTCACAATTGGCAAAGCTGAAATCATGACAACAGGAAAAGACTGCACAATCATCGCATGCGGAAATATGGTCCACGAAGCACTACAAGCAGCTGAAAGGTTGACAAAACAAGACATTGAATGCACAGTGATCAACAACCACACAATAAAACCACTAGACAAACATACACTGCTAAGCAGCGCAAAACTCACAGGTTGTGTAGTCACGGCAGAAGAAGCGACCAACGGATTAGGAAACGCAGTAGCAGAACTCATAGGACAACAATCGCCCATGCCCATGCGAATCATAGCGCTAAACAAGCACGGACAAAGCGGAACACCAGAAGAACTAAGAGCACACTATGGACTAACAGCGGACCATATAATGACTGCTGTAAAAGAAGCAATACTCCAAAAATGCGAAAATATCTGCACCATCATACCAGAACAGCATGGAATGATTGAAACCTCATTTCCTTTCCGCATTAGCGGAGGAGGAATCATCAAAAACATCCCAGGACTACACCGCGCACTGCTCACCATGGACGACACAACATTCCTACAACACTGCAACAAAAACAAAAACGACTTCAGCACGTGGATCAGAGAAGTATTCAAAAAGGAAACACTTGCAGAAGAGCTTGAAAAGAAAAAAACACGCCTAGCAATGGCAAGCACGCTAACAAGGTGGCTAAAATGAGATGCGCAAGCTGCAATTATTCGCCACTACTAACACCTGAATGTCCAAACTGCACCATATGCGCGTGCGGAAACACAATATTGGGCTGTACGTGCAACGAGCCATTATGACGAGGAAGAAGGCATTAGGACGAAGGTTGTAGGAAGAAGGCAGTAGGATGAAGAAATGAGAATAGCGATCTTTGGAAAAACGCCAGAAAGCAAAGTCCAGCTAAAAAAAGAAATTGAACGCTCCGGATTTGAGTACGACGAGAAAAAACCAGAAGTTGTAATTTCCTACGGCGGAGATGGAACCTTCCTCTGGGCAGAAAGAGAATATCCAGGAATACCCAAGACGCTTTTCAGATACAGCAAAATCTGCAAAAAATGCCACAACCTCCCAATAGACCACGCACTAGAACTATTAAGGAAGAAAAAATATAAAATAACAACAATGCCAAAACTTGAAGCAAACATAAACGGAAAAAAACTACTTGCGACAAACGACATAACAATCAGAAACAAAGAGCCAACACACGCACTACGCTGGACGCTGGCATTAAACGGCAAACGACAGGAATACATCGGAGACGGCATAGTAGTGGCAACACCATTCGGCAGCACAGGATATTACCAAAGCATCACACGAGAGACCATAAACAAAGGCATCGGCATAGCGTTCAACAACACAACAGAACAACACAAGCCCTTACAAATACCATCGAATAAAACGCTCACACTCACCATCACGCGCAGAGAAGCACACCTTGTAGCTGACAACAATCCAAAAATGATAATTCTGAAAGAAGGAGACAAAGTAAAGATAAAACAAAGCAAAGAGAAAGCAAGAATTGTTAAGTTCTAAACATCCCTAATAACATCCGTCAACATCTTTGAAGACTTTGCAGGCGGGTTATAATAATCCGGCTTTGCAATCGGGCCTGACAAGACAACAGCTCCAGGAGTCGGATCAAGATCGCCCAACGGCTCAACAGTAACCTCAACAACATCATACGCATCAAAATAAGTATTTGCACTATAGCGCAGCTCGCCAACACCACCAAGCAAAGTCAAAAACGTCCCAACAGACAACCGATAACCAGTCTCCAAATCAACAAGCCAAGCCTCGAACATTTCACCAGTGCGCTCTGTGTATGGAAGTTCCTTGACTTTAATGACGACATTACCTCTAGGATAACCATGCCATTCAGAACTCTCAACCTTGGCAGTGCCACGAGGGTAGACAGGAGCATAACCGCCACGGCCAACACCAACACCAATGTCAGTGTAGTGCGGCTCCAAGTGAGCAACCGTGTTAATCTTGCCAATCTGCACGCGAGGATCATAATGAGTAACGCGCTCCTCACCCAAACGACGCTCGGCAACAACCGAAGTCTTATACTCCTTCAAGACATATCCCAGAACTGGAACGCTAAATAGTGAAAAGATAAGCAGAATAGCGACAAGCCTTTTCATCGCAACCACTCCGTAGCATCCGCACCAAGCATGTTCAAACGATCACGAGTAGGTCCAAGGCTCCCAAGCAAAACAACCTCGCCAGGAGTCGGGTCAACATCAGGATAATTCTCTTTAGTAATCATAATGCTATCAAAGCCAGCAAGCGTGCGCGTCATTTCCATCATGAATTGGCCGGTGAACTTTGCACCAACATCCATGATGCCCAAGCTCAAAGAGTAACCAGACTCCTCATCAGCCAGCCATATCTCGTAAGCATAATTCATCGAAGGCGGAGGAAGGTTTTTCGCCTGGATAAACACTTGCGAACGTGTAACCTGGTTGTTAAGACCGGCACCATATTCATTACCTCGACCTATAATGCGCGCAGAACCACGAGGACCAACTGGCTTATCGTTAACTTCAAGTTCGACAGCCTCAAACGGCAGTAATTCTGCGAAAACATCCAACTGAGCAAAACCACGCACGTTAGGGTCAAAATTGCTAATCCTGCCAGGATTACGACCTTGAGCGTAAAACGTGTTTGTATCCAGGTTGAAAACAGAGGAAAACGCGCCCCTGCGACCAGTGTTGGTAATTTTATAATTCGGACCGGTCATTCCAAAATTGACCAACGAACGAGAATAGTTCAAGCCAAAATAGTTCTGACGGCTAAAAGGATCCTCAGACCTGCGCAACTTTGCAGCCTCGCCAGCATAACCACCCCAGCCAACGTCATGAATTCCTGCAACAGCAATCGCTAGCACAAGCACAATTACAACAGGAACAATCAACTTCATCTGAGATACACCCGACTCATCCTATACACCTCTTTAGTACGCATAAACATGAACAGTATATATAAAGGTTATGCCGATTAAGCCATTTATAAAGAGAGCGCTCATATAGTCACCTCGTAGTGGTAAAAAATAGAAAGGCTTATAAATGGCAAAAGCCTTCAAATACTCATGAAAGAGGACCTAACAAGACGGGTACGAGATTGGATATTGAGACCATACGCTCAGCTAGTAAACTGCATAACCAGCCCACGCAAACAAGCAGTTGCAGAACTGGAGAGACGCACAAGAGAGCTCGACTCATTAAGATACGACCACAAAGACGACTGCAAATACGGAATCGAGCCAAATGTTACAGAAGAAGACTTAAACCTCCTAGAAAAAGAAATTAAAAAAGTTGAAAACGAGGTTGCCGCACACACCAGAGGAGAATTAACTGACGAGGTCAAATCCAGAACACGCTTATATGAAGCCCGCAAAAGCGACATCGCGCTCGCGGCAAACACAGCAACCAGCCTCGCTGCATTAACAATTGGATACTTCGTAGACAACCCAGCAGCCAACCTCATGGCAGTGCCTGCAGTCTATTTCGCAATGCTCGCGTTTGCAGAAGAGAGGAGAAACCAATGAAAGACGAGACCATCATGCGGATCATGGACTGGGCAGCACGACCGTATGCGCAGTTATACGAACAACTCGTTGACCCAATGAGCCAAGCATACGCAGAACGCGCCCGCATCAAAGGAGACTTAACATCACTCGGACGCAAAGACGAAGACTGGCTGGCATACCGCTTCGGAAGCCCGGTTGACCCCTCGGAATACGAGCGACTTCGCGAACAACTTGCCCGAGTTCAGCAAGAAATCACCCAGTACGAACAAGGACAAAACACACCTGATCTTGAACGAAGACTCGACCAACACCGCCGCACAAAAAACGTATTTGCAACAGGAGCAAACGCAGCAACCACTATCGCAGCCGGCACGATGGGAGCAGCGCTCCTAAACGACAATAACCCCGTAGGACTAATCTTTCTAGTGCCGGCAGCATACTTCGCAATGATAACAGTAGCAGAACCCCTGCTTTTCAGAAACTTAAGAAGATAAACATGCTAGAAACCAAAAAACGCAAAACACCCACGCTGGCAAACATAACAGTATACGCAGCCATAGGCATAGGAACCTGTTACAGCATCCTAACAACCCGCGACCTCGTCCGCGCAGACAGCGCAGCTTACCATTTGCGAAACGCACGCACGCCACAACAACGTCATCAAAACGCCAACGAACTTGCAGACGCCTACCGACAACACCCCTGGTTAACAGAACGCACCTGCTTTGATGCAATCGATTCTCTCATCACACACAACACACCTATACCCCAACCACTCATTTCTGCCCTAGAAGAACGCGCACAAGATGAAAACGTGCGAGAAAAGCTCAATCAGATCTACCAACAGCAACGGTGAGCTAATGATACAATACCCAAACGGGCTCTTCGCAGCGGCAAACAGCCAAAAAACAGGCTACCACCGCGTCTGGATACGAGACAACATCTACACACTCCTGGGACACGAAGCTATTGGCAGTTGGCAAGTGGCGGAAAAAACAATCCACGCACTCTTAGACATTCTCAAAAAACACGAATACAAAATAGACTGGATGATCAAACAACCACACCCAAAAGACAAATGGAGATACATCCATCCAAGATACGAGCCAGACGGAAAAGAAATCTGGGAAGAATGGGGCAACAAGCAGAACGATGCCATGGGAGCACTACTTTGGAAAATAGGAGACCTGCACAACAAAAAAAAGCTAAAACTAAGAAAAGGAGACAAAGAAATAATACAAAAACTCGTAGATTACTTGCAAGCAATAGAATACTGGCACGATGCAGACAACGGAATGTGGGAAGAAAACGAAGAAGTGCACGCAAGCTCGGTTGGAGCATGCCTGGCAGGCCTGCTTGCAGTGCAGGACATTGTCAATGTTCCACTGCACATGATCGCGCACGGAGAACAAGCATTGAGAACACTATTGCCAAAAGAAAGTGTTACGAAAGATGTTGATTTAGCACTACTTTCTCTAATCTACCCGTACAACATTGTCACACCAAAAGAACGTGAAGCAATACTGAGAAATGTAGAACAGCACCTCATCAGAGAAAAAGGAGTCATCCGCTATGTTGGAGACAAATATTACAATAATGGAAAAGAAGCAGAATGGACACTGGGTCTTCCCTGGCTGGCAACAATCTACAAACAACTCAAACAACCAGCAAAACACTACCACTATTTGAACAAAACAAAGAATGCGGCAAATTCGCAAGGAGAACTTCCTGAATTGTACTACGGCGGAACCTCAGAACATAATGAAAACACCCCACTAGCATGGGCGATGAGTTTGTGGAGAGTGGCGAATGGATACTGACGGACAATATTGGATCAAACGTCTGCGAGAAATAACAACACCGCTCCAACAAAAACTTCCTTTCGTCTGGGAGCTTGCATATGAGAAACCAGACGGCAAGAAGATCGTCTCCTGCGCAGTCGCCACAAAGCACGACGAGCCGAAAACGTACACTAGAGACATAGCAAGACTTCTTGAAAGCATCAAACGCGCATGCTTTGAAATCACACCAGATATTCCGACGCACCAAGAAACAATTGATATTCAACTTGCAACCCTTGATGCATACCATGCTTTTCGGGAAAGCTGTGCAGACTCCGATCTTAAAACAAAAGTAATGCAACTCGCAGCGAGAATTTTCGGCATCCATACTCCTGAAGAGTTCAGGGCAGGAATACTCCCTGGAGTAGACGGCAACATCATGGACGTTGCAAGAACACAAAGCATTCCTTGCTATGCTCTGGAAACACACGAAGAAAGATATCCTTACCTTGTAAAAGTCCACCAAGCACTGCAAATCGGGCTCATGCTTGCAAGACTAAAACCAGAATTCGCCAAATGTGATGTTGAGATGCTTGAACGCATGCTCAACGAAGCAGATGCGGCATACCAATCTGGAGACGAACAAGCCCTCCGTGTACAAAAAATCAGACCTGCGCAAGAACCACTCGTCATCAAACGCAACCAGCTCATGGCATACCGGAGCTTGGAACACCTTGTCGCAGTACCAACTCTCATCGCAGTCGGCTACGCCCACTTCATCGGACCAGAACCGTCCATGCTCACTCTTTACCAAGAAAAAGGGATCAAAGTGAAAAGAATTCAATAATCAAGCTATTATGAGCTTTCCCACCGAAAGGTTTAAATATCCCAAAATCGGAACAATTGTTCCATGAAAGGAACGATTGTTCGAAAAAAGGAACGGAAGGATCTCGCAAAGACAGCGCTTATCGTGCTTGACTTCCTTGCGAGCAACCCGTTCGATACATTCTCCCTTGCTGAACTTGCAAAAAAGGCCAAGGTTCCAAAAAGCACTGCAAGCAGAGCGGTCGAACAACTGGCAGCTACAAAGTACGTTACAAAAGGAAGCATCTCAAACCTACTGCGAATCCAATTCAACCGAGAAAATCACGCCGCACTAGGATACAAGATTGGAAACAATCTCATCAAAGTCTATAAGAGCGGAGTTGTCGATCACGCTGTTCACGTTTGGAAACCTCGTTCGATCATTCTCTTCGGGAGCTATCGCAAAGGTGAAGACGCAGCAGGGTCAGATATCGATATTGCAGTCGAACTTGACAATGGAACACCTTTCCAAATCATAGAGCTCCAGAGAGTCCCTGAAGTCAAACACCTCCTCGCTTTCGAACAAGAAACCGGACGCCACTTTAAATTCCACCTCTACAGCAGGAAATCTGTTGATAAGAACCTCTTTGTGAACATTGCAAACGGGATCCTTCTCTTCGGCCTTTTGGAAGTAAAACCATGAACCAAGACACTATCGAAAAACTTATCAAAAAGACTCAGCTGCGCAAAAAAGACGTTGATTTGCCAAAAATACGTGCTCTCATCGAATCAGCTGAGGAAACAATCAAAGCAACAAAACTCATACCTGCCAAAGAAATCCTCGCAACAACAATCTTTGAAAACGCATACAAAGCGTTAAAACAAATCGCTGACGCGCAATGGCTGCTCCTCGGCTATGAATCCCGGTCTCATGATGCAAGCATGGAAATATTCAAAGATCAAAATGACCCCACGTTTGCCCACGTCGAAAGATTCACAACCATTCGAAACGATGCTTACTATCGTGGTTATCGGGTCACACTCCCTCAAGCGCTCGACCTATTCGATTTTGTTGAGAAACATGCGCTGCAAATTCTTAATGGACTGAAAGAACAAACAAAATAGTCGCAATAGATCTCAAAACCAGACTTCAAGTCCTTTAGACTTATAAGACAAAAATGCATTCTTATTTTTCATGACGCTCGTGTGGCAGCTTGACTGCAAAGGAGTTATCAGTTATACCGTGGTTGCGGAACAACCGCCAATCAAACCACTGAATGCACTCCTGAACAGGCGTGTTATCGTCGCAAACATCTTTGACGATGACTTTGTGCTGCCTGAGGCGGAAACTATAGAAGAGCAACTCATCCACACGGCCCACGCAAGCAAACACCAAATCATCTCACTTGAAGAAGCATACGACATCATACTACCATCATACGCACTCTACCTGGGCAAAGGATACCTGCCACCGCGCACAAACGACATCTCAGCAACCATCAACAACGACACCCGTCGAGCATACGAACAACTAACTCCTCAACAACAAGAATCACTACACGAACGAACAAAAAAACTCGCAGAAAAAACAATTGCCCACCTAGACAGGCCAAGCATACTCTCACTCAACGCAGCACACCTTCTGATCCAACCATCAGCGCTTTTACATCTGCAACAAAACGGCGTTACTTACTCCGCTTTCACGCCAACACACCTGCCATCAATACACCCGCAAGAGCCACCGCAGTCCAACGTTCCTGGTTTACAATCCATCGTGCAGGCAACACCCTCACAGCTTGGCGAGGCAAACTTGGGAACACAAGCAGTCGCGTGACAACAAGAATTTTTGACACAATCTTGCGCAGAATCGCATTCCTTCTGAGCAACATCGTAAACACCAACACACCTGCCAGAATCACACTTCACATTCCTAATGACAGGCAGCATTCCAGGCTCGGCACACATGGCCATCACCAAGCTGCACTTCTCAGAACCACACCTGCCCTCGTAAAACACTGGCGGCTTATGCATGCTCTTAGGAACAACAATCTTGTAAGGACCACAAACACCCTTCACGCCCAAAATCTGGCAGTCACTATTTGAAACACACACATTCTCTGCACACTGCTCAGGAGAACCCACCCATTTGCCAGACTCGCACTGCCAGTGAGCAGATGATAAGTCTTGAACGTTGGCTGTTGGCTCTTCGTCAGTAGTTGGTAGTGTGTAATTTGTGGTTCTTTGCACCGTTTTGCACTCGTTCTTAACGCACCTAGTTTCCAAATGACCGGCAATACCAGTGCAAAAGTCAGGACACTGCTTTTCAACATTAACAAACTCCTTACTGCCAACAAAACACTCGCCAGTATCCTTATGCGTGCCACAAGCACAATCATCATCAACATTACAGAACGACTGTGCTGGACACGGCGCAAATCCACAGCTTGGAGGAATTCTGCTAACAGCAGAGCCGTCAGGACACAATTTTACCTCCTCAGTACACTCAACCAGTTTGGGTGCCAATTGCGGCGCGCACGCCACAATCAACAAAAAAAGAAAAACAAAACTTTTCATCCTACCTCATACGCAACGCTAACCTGCGCGCTAACCTTAACCTGGCCAGGCGCAATCGGAGTTGGAGCACTAGGCGCGCCCATTGCCACCTTTTCCATAACGTCATACCGCGCATAAGGCGTCACGTAATAACTATTCTCCTGAACGCTACGAACCTTGCCAAGAGAAACAGCAGCTCCTTCTGCCAAAGCAACAGCCTTCTCACGCGCATTCTGAGCAGCACGGTGTAATGCTTCGGTCTTAACTTCCTTCTCCCTTGCATCAGACAGCTCGAACGAAATGCTCTCCACGTTATTCGCACCAGCTTGGACTCCTACATCCAACAACTTGCCAACACTCAACAAGTCCTTAATGCTCACCATGAACGAATTGCTAGCGCGATAACCACGCTCAACCATCCTGTTAGTATCAGGATCCCACTCCTGAATCTTTTCAACATGATAGCCAGTTGTTTCAACCTCATTTTCACGAACACCAGACTGCAACAAAGCAGAACGAACAGCAGTGCTAACTTCACGATTCCTATTCTGAGCATCCTGCGCAGTCAAACTATTGGTTTCAACACGAAAACGAACCCTTGCCAAATCAGGAGCAACTTCAAACTCGCTAGAGCCCTGAACGCTCAACGTATCAGATTGCTCGCCAGGCTGCGGCATAATAATACGCGTCTCACACGCGGCAAGCAACAACAATACAATAGCAACAATTGTAAGTTTCTTCATCATCGTCACCTCAGTGCCATATTAGACGCCTTTCTTAAATAACTTATCGATAGCTTCAATCAACTCTAAAGTCATAGCAGCACTCCATGCTTGAGACAAACAACCCTCTGCCTTGAGCTCCTTCGCACTTGAAAGCTCAGGAAAATGGCCCTGAACCCCAAGTGAAGATGACTTAACACTCGCATCAAATATTTGCTCAACATACTTCTTATACCTTTTCGCATCAAAACGAGCCAACACGATAGCTGCAAGATTGTTCAACCAAAACCAACTATCCCCATTATGATAACTTCTGGGATCCTCACCAGTATGTTGATCGATGAAATCCATATGAGCCTTATCCAAAGTAGACAAGCCACCCCAATCACACCACAATCTCGACAAAGCAAAATCAAAACACTCCAGCCACTCCTTCCTGGACAACAACTCAGGATAAACATAAGCGGCAATGAACACGTTTGGCCGCACAACATCATCAGCAGAGCCATCAGCCAAGTAAACACCCTTCGGCTGTTTTTTCAAGAAAGCCCTTCTTGCTGCATCACGAAGCTTCTGCTCCAAGGGAAGCTTCTTCTTCAAAACCCTTGCCAAACGGCAGGAAGCAAGCAACAACGCATTAATCTCAACTCTCGCACCACCACGATACAGACTGTCCATCCACGTCTCTTTCGGATTATTTGTAACCAAGCCATCCTTCAACTTGACCTGCTGCAAATAATAATCAAGCTTGGCAAGCACAAACGAACGTTCACGCGCAGAGAGTTCCTTTGCAACTTCCTCCAAACGAACAAACAACCAGCCAACATCAGCAATAGTAGACGTCAAAGTTCCAGGCAACCTACCACCAGGCAACAAACGCTCAAGCCAGTAAAACAAGACAGCCTTTGCAAAAGTCTTCTGACCAGAAAGCCACAAGCCCTTTACCGAAACCAACTCATCACGCGCCCACCGCTGGCAAAACCACGGCAAGCCAGCATACAAACCCTGACCAGACTGCAAACAAGCAAGACTATAACGCGAGTACTGCTCGGACAAACTACCACTACCTGCAACTTCTTTTGCAACACCCTCTGCCTCCTTCGCCAGTTTTTGCCTGTTCTTCCAAGAACGCCTTGCAAGCAACGCAGCATCATCACGACCCCTGGCAAAAGCAACACAAAAAGAACCAGAAGCGCGCAAAGCCCTGAAAAAATGCCTGGAAAAAGGAGGACTCCTACGCTGCTCATCAAAAGAAAGCTTTTCCTCAACCCACTCGCCAATCTTCTCAAACTTGCAGCCAGTAAACGCAATCCAAAAACCATACTCACCAGTCTCGGTTTCCCTGTGATCATCACGCTTATCATAGCGCACGAGCAAAACATCACCATCCTGCACGAACTGATAATTCCGCCCCCACTCACGATTGTCAAAAATCTTCCTGCAATCCAGCAAAACATCAGCAGCAGATCCCTCATGGAAAAACGCGGGTAATTTATTGGCAAACCAGAACGTAGACTTGCCTTTTGATGCACTCCAAAAATCATACTTTTCAGCACCCTTCACACGGATGTCAGCGATCGATGACAACACCTCATTTTCGTCCGCGAAAAAAACGCCACGAAAACGACTCTGAATTCCGAGCAATGCAAAAGAGCCATTACAGTTGGAAAGAATGAAAGACATTATGCTACACCTCTGTAATACTTAGCTGCGTCTTCAGGAGAGACTGAGTTAACAATAATGCCTGTTCCCAACTCAAAGCCCGCCCAAATGCCAACACGAGGACAAACCTCAACATGAAAATGAAAATCGCGACCCTTAGGGCCGTAAAACACCAACAAATTATAGTCCAACCTGCCGATCTTTTGCAAAACCTGACGCAAAACAACTGCCAATGATGCAAAATTCACATCCTCCAACCGTCCAACATGCTGCTTGGGAAAAATCCAACACTCATAATTAAACCTTGACGCGTACGGAGCAAAAGCAACAAAAGCTTCATTCTCAAAACACAACCTGCTACCCTTTCTCTCTTTTTCAACGATCGCGCAATACGGGCACTGAAGAAAACGCGCCATTGCATTAAGCTTGGCTTGAACCTCTAATGGGAGAACACCAGTTGCCCAAACCTGAGAATGACTATGAACTAATGACGTGCCGCCAAGCAAACCATGATTCTTGAAAACACAAACATACTCAATATTTGGAAACTTTTCAAGCTCTACAATCCTGCGAGCATACACGTGCAACACCTGCTCTATCTCCTCAACACTCAAATCAGCCAACTGCCTATCATGCCGGGGAGTTTCCGCAATAACCTCTTGCACACCATAACTACTTGCAAACGTGAAAAAACGATTATCCGTCTTTGGACTAACCTGGCCCTCTGCATTTAATGCGGCGAACGGATTCCCAAACCACCTAACAGCCCAACTGCCATTCTTCGGAACCCTGCCAATCTCAGGAGGAGTCATAGACTCATTGCCAGGACAGAAGCGACACTTCTCAACATGCTCAACCTCCTGCTTTTCAATCTCATGCGGACGCTTACCCCTGCCTGAGGAAATAATTACCCAACGATCCAACAAGTAGTCTTTACGAAGTTCACCCATTTATAGCTTCCCCACAATATGCCTCTTTTTAGCCATTGGCCATTAGCCTGTTTGTAGTAATTAGTCTGTAGCATATATAAAGCTGTGGGAAGCCTTATAAGGCAGTGGCCTCGCTGTAGCATATGATCATCTATTTCATGCGCCACGGAGAAACAACAGGAGACGTAGAAAACCGGTACGGCGGAGACTACGACGACCATCTAACTCTAAAAGGCAGGAAACAAACCGACAACCTGGCAAAAAAACTCCTTGACATGAAAATCAAAAAAATAATCAGCAGTCCAAGAAAAAGAGCACAACAAAGCGCACAAATTATTGCACGCAGACTAGGCCTGCCAGCACAAGTTGTGAAAACCTGGCGAGAAAGAAACTTCTACGGCACACTAACAGGAATGAAAAAAGAAGAAGCACAACAAAAACACCCAGAACTAGCGGCACTAACACAAAGCTACAAAAACAACCTGCCAAAAGCAGAAACATACAACTCATTCAAAAAAAGAATACTGGACGCGTTTGCGCACACCAAAACGTTAAACACGGATACTGTTCTAGTCGTTGCACACAGCGGGCCGATAACCTGCATAGCACGCGAACTGCTAGGCAAAGAACTCAAAATACACGACTGCGGATTAATAAAAGTTGACACAAAAACAATGACGTTCGAAATGCTCGGCGGCGTTGAACCCAAATAATCGTTCCTTCTGGTGATAACACTCACATTGGAGTGTATAGGATACAGTGTGAAAATGAATATAAACAGTTGAAGAAGCAGGAGTGACCATGACAAAAGAAGTGCAGACAGAACTCTTCGATAAACCAAAAACGCACGGCGTACTTCCGCGACAAGACCTTATCAAGGCATTCGAATGCGGAATGCTCTCAACAGCAATGCCTCTAGCGCCAAAACAAGTACAACCATCCAGCGTCGACCTCCGTCTGGGAGACTATGCCATCATGGTCCACTCAGGATTCCTCCCACGAGAAGATGAAGACATAGAAAAAACCGCGCAACGATACAAAATCGGAGAAGCAGAGTTGAGAGACGACAGCAAAACACGCTTACTCCTCGACCACACCTATATAATCCCCTTGCTTGAATCAACAAACCTTCAAGAAGGATACGAAGGCTACACCAATCCGAAAAGCAGCACTGGAAGAGCTGACACGCTCACCTGCATCCTCACACAAGGAATCCCACGCTTCAACACAGTGCTTCCAGGCAAAAGAAAACTCTACGTCAAACTAACCCCACACAGCTGGAACCTCATGGTCAAAAAAGGAACGCCCATCAGCCAACTCCGCATCCTCTACGGACCAGCACAACTCGACGAATCAGAAATAATAATGCAGCACCAGAAAGAACCACTCCTCCTCGACCACACAGGAGAGCCGGTCTCTCTCAACGGACGCCTAAAAAAAGGAGGAGTCCTCATGGGCGTAGATTTGCGCCAAGGCACAACTGTGTATCGCGCCAGAAGAGGCAACCATCTCGACTACCATTTATGCGAAGACAAAGGCTACCATTACGATGAACGAGACAAGTTTGTAGAACCCATCAGCGTTAACGGTGAACTAAGAATTGAGAGTAGAGCATTCTACATTCTCGCAACAGGCGAAATAGCGAAATTTCCAATCGACATGTGCGGAGCATTGGACGCATATGACGATGATTCCTTTGAAGGAAGAACACACTACGCAGGATGGACTGATCCAAAATTCCAGCGCGCACTCACACTCGAAGCCCGCCTCCACGGAAGCCCATTCACCATATTCAATGGACAACTCATCGCCCTGCAACGCTTCGAACGCATGAAAGCAATCCCCCGCAAAGATAACGGAGAACCCATGGGATACGGAGACAAAGACCTCAGCAGCAGTTACGCAAACCAAACCGGGCCAACCCTTGGCAAACAACTCCAACCACCAAACAAGAAAGCGGCTTAATACCAATTAATCTAGCATGCCACAACACGCTCTTCCTTCTTCTTTTTCGCAACTATCATCGATTGCCGAATCAACTCCAATTCCAAATCAACAAGCCGTTTCACAAGCGGATTTTCCGCGTTCAAAGTATAGAGCACTGTTTTGCCAAACTTGCGCGTAACTTTCACCAAACCATAAGATTCCATCTCAGACCAACATTTGAAAAGAGCAGCTCTTGAAATTTCGGCTCCTTCAATGATATCCTTTTTCGAGAAATCAAAACCCTTATTTTCCAAAAGGAAATCCACAATCTTGAAAATAGGCGAATCACCTGTGAATTGTAGCAATAATGATTTGTCTGACATAATAACAGCAACGGGCGAAAAGTATATAAATATATCC
>JACQMY010000039.1 GCA_016203305.1 Candidatus Woesearchaeota archaeon | reverse complement strand
GGTGATAATTGGTCTGTTGCTGTTACTCCTAATGATAATCGGAATGCGAGTGATGGTAGTACTGTTTTGAGTAATAATGTGTTGATTGTTGAAGACTGTCCGCTAAGTATTGCTTCTGATACGATTTTGACTGAGAATATCACTTGTCCTTCTACTGCGATCAACATTCTTGCGAGTAATGTTGTGCTTGACTGTGGCGGTTTCGCTGTGCGTTGGAATGAGGATGGTGGGGATGGGACGTATGGGATACTTGCAGTTAGTCGTACAAATGTTACTGTTCGCAACTGCGTTGTAATCGATAACTCGACAGATGGTAATTTCGGGATAGGCATCAATGTGTCAAACGTGTCGAACAGTGTTATTACGAATACGACTGTTCAGGCGAACGCGTCGAATGTTACGACTGGAATGCAGGTTTTCAATAGCACGAATGTCAGCATTACAAATATGAGCATTATTTTGGTTGCTAACGGTTCAGATGGGACAGTTATGGGAATTCTCATCAATTCTTCTGGAGTGATTGTGATAGCGAATAATACTGTGTTTGGAACTGCGTTGAACTTGTATACTGGGTTGGAGGTCGTCAATAGCACTGGTCCGACAGTTCAGTTAAATACGTTCAATAATCCTTCTGCTACCAATAGGGCGCGATGGATTAGATTGTTGTTCGTCACTGATTCTGTTGTCAGTGGTAATACGATGGATGGTGGCAGCTTGCTCAAAGTGAATGCGGATGTTTATGGGGATGATTCGGGCAGTGATAATCAAGCGTTTGGTAACACCATGTGGGGGATTGTTGGTGAGAACGTGCGCGGGTTTGTTGTCAACAATTCTTTGAACGTTTTTATCAATAACAACACTATAAATTTGACTGGGAATGGCGCGAGCACTGGTGTTCTGGTGCGTAATGTGAGCAATGTGACTGTTGGCAATATGACGTTGAATATCACTGGGATTTCTAGTTCTGGCAACCATACTGGTGTCGAGTTTAGCAACACGACTAGTGTAGTGTTTGGGAACAATAATGTTCTTTTGTCAGGTAGTGGATCAAACTGGCGGGCGTGGATTTTCTCGGTTGTTGATACTGCCAGTGATGGGTTTGGGGGTGCGATACAAATGGTTGTTGATGGGCCTTTTGCCGCGGGTATTACAGTTCAAAATGGTACTAACTTTGTTTTGAGGAATGTTACGGTTAATGTTTCTGGTAGCCAGACTCTTGGGATTAATCTTACCAATGCAACAGCGATTACTCTTTCCAATATTATTGTTCGGACAAATGGGACAGGGGAGGTGCATAGTTTGTATGCGCAGGGTGTTACTAATGCTCGCATTGTCAATAGCACATTGACTTATCTTGGTAACTCGAGTGGTTTGACTTTGGTTGAGACTGTGATGAACTTGAGTGTTCTTCAGATTGGTCTGCTGGATGTTGTCGCGCCTGTTTGGGCTTCTACAGGCGTCAATACTTTGGCAGAATTTAACAGCACGACTTTTTTCACTCGTAATGGCAGTCTATTTTTCGGCAATTTCACCATGTCGGGAGCTCACAGTATAACTCGTGCAAAGTTCAACGTCAGCAGCAATAATACTTTTGTGAACAGCACCAACTTGTCCTTCCTGAACACGTCTGCTCAGATCACATTGCGTGGTTTGTCTTTCACCGACCCTCGTCCGCGTGTTGATTTCAACGATGACGGCGTGTTTGAACAGTGTAATCCTCCGCAGTGTGTTGAGGTGAGCTTTACTGGCGGCGTGTATGTCTTTAACGTTTCTAGCTTCACGAGTTATGCTGCTGGTGAGTTGGGTAATGTTACGATTAGCGTGTCTAAGTCGGATAGTCCTGATCCTGTGAATAATGGTTCTGCATTATCTTACACTGTCACGATCAACAACACAGGCAGCGAGACTGCATTCAACGTTACTTTGGTTGAATTGTATCCAAGTAGTGTGGTGTTCAACAATTCTCAGCCTGTTCCCAGTGTTGGCAACAATACTTGGTTCTTGGGCAATCTTTCTTCAGGCAGTAGCACGACTGTCAACATCACTGTGAACGTGAGTGCAGGCGCAAGCGGAACGTTAAACAACTCTGTGAACGTTTCGTTCCAGAACTTGTCTGGTGGCAATGGTTCTGTTGTTGTTTCTGAGCTTACGGTGGTTAATGTTGCTGTTGTTCCGCCAACTCCAGGGGTTCCTTCTGGAGGGGGTGGCGGTGGTGGTGCGTCACGTCCTATAGTGTCTGCTCCGGTTCAGGTTGGTAGAGAGTTTGTAATGACGTCTGATGCTTTTGTTACTCCTTATTTGGGCGAGTTGGATAGTGTGATTTTTGATGTTAATGGGGGGGCGCACTTGTTGACTGTTTTGGACGTTGAGTATGATCGTGTGTTGTTGAGCGTTCAGAGTGTTCTGCAGGAGTTTGTGTTGTCTGCTGGTCAGTCTAAGGATGTTGATGTGTCTGGTGATGGTGTTTCTGACTTGCGTGTTCAGGTGTTGGTTGTTTTCAACAGGCAGGTGTCTTTGGCTTTGGCAAAGCTTTCACAAACTACAAACTACCCACTACCAACTACTGGCAAGCAGCCAATAGCTACTAGCCAACCACCAATAGCCAATGTCCGACAGCCAATAGCCAACCGTCAGGAGTCAATTGTTGCTGCCATGAAAGAAAGGGATGCGCAGGGGTCTTCTGCAAATCCTGTTTGGGTGTTTCGCGATTGGTTGGGGAATGTGCGGTCTGTTGGACTTGTTTTTGCAGTGCTTGTCTTGCTAGCTACGCTGAAGTTCAAAAGGGTTCATTCTGGGAAACACGCAACGGCTAGAACTAATACCACTGGAAGGCCCGCTCAACTTTTTATGTGGAATGGTAAGCCACGCAGGAATAGACAAAGTTCTAAACATCCTAGTAAATGAAGAGGGCAGCGTGAATATGCTCGGCAGCATGGGAAAAAATACGGCATGTTCAAAATGTCAAGAACCACCGGTGATCGCTCGCTGCGCTCGCTCAACACCGGTGGCATGATGGGCACTATAAGTGCTCATAGAAAATAGCGGTGGTTCTTGAGCATGCTCGGAATGCCACCCTATTGTGGTTTGCGCAAGCAAAACCACCAGTCATATCAGACTGGTGGCATTCCGACATGTCAAGTCTTTGAAGCATTTCATTAGAAGATACAAGCAATAGTTTTTTAAATCGTTATCTGGATCGTTGTACCATGATAAAGGTTATGCACGTGCATGCAAAGAGCACTTTGGATGTGCGTTTGCCCCAGGGCAAGTTGGCCATGCTTCCAAAGCAGCGTTGGGGTGTTGTTACCACCATTCAGCATGCTCACAAGATTGGTGATGTGTTGGAACAATTGCGCACTGCGATTATTGGGGGCCAGGTTCTTGGCTGTAATGCTTCTGAGGCTGAGAAGATTAAGGACAAGGTTGATGCTTGGTTGTTTGTTGGTTCTGGCGAGTTTCATCCCATTCAGGTTGCGTTAAAGACTGGTCAGGAGGTTTGGTTGTGGAATCCTTCGACGCAGGAGCTTGGTTTGTTGAGTGATAAAGCAGCGATACTTCATGCTGGACGGAAGGCAGGCGAGCTTTCAAAATACCTTCATGCGAAAAGAGTTGGCATTATTGTTAGCACGAAGATTGGTCAGAAGAACTTGGTGCGCGCGTTTGAATTGGCAAAGAATGTTGATAAGGAGTACTATATTTTTGCGTGTGACGAGCTTGACATGCGTCAGTTTGAGAATTTTTCGTTCATTGATTTCTGGGTTAATACTGCCTGTCCGAGGATTGCTGATGAGCGTACTGCGATGGTTAACATTGATGACTTGATAGACGCAGGTATTCTAAAACTGGAAAAAGAGCCCATGGCTTATGAGGTTCCTATTTGGAAGAGTAAGATGGGGTTGGGTAAGTGAAGCGATTATTGTTGTTATTTTTGATTGCATGCTCTGGGTCCAAGGTTGTTTTTGATGGTGCTTCTTTTGACGTTGAGCTTGCACGTACTGCTGATGAGAAAGCAAAAGGTTTGATGTTTCGCGAGTCTTTACATGACTATCAAGGGATGTTGTTTGTTTTTGACGGCGAGCAGCAGCGTTCTTTTTGGATGAAGAACACTTTGATTTCGCTTGACATGATTTTTATTTCTGAGAATGGAACCGTTGTGGATGTTCAGACAGCCGTTCCATGCAAGTCTGATCCGTGTCGGTTGTATGTTTCCCCTCCTGCACGTTATGTTTTGGAAGTTAATGCGGGTTTGGCAGGGAAGAATAGTGTTGGTGTTGGTTCTCAGGCGAAGATCACGTTAAGGTAATGGCTGGTGCTTGCTGGTTTGTCATTCCTCTTCCGAGATTGTAGAATGCGTTGCTCGTGACGCCTGATAATTCTTCGAAGAAGGTTTTTTGTTTTTCATAGTCGACTGGTTCTGCCGTGATGTTGAGTGTTTGTTCCAAGTATTTCAGCGCTTCTTTTTTCCCGCCTAGTTCATCTACCAGCCCGAGTTCTTTTGCTTCGCTGCCCAGGTAGACGAATCCTGTCGCAAGCGCTTTTACTTTTTCTCGTTCTAGTTTTCTGTTTTCTGATACTGTTGTTATGAACTCATCATGCAGATCATCAAGGATCGTTTGGTAGAGTTGTTGTTCTTCGCTTGTCATTGCTCGCCATCGAGTTCCGAGGTCTTTATACTTACCAGCTACCAGTCTGCGATATGTGATATTGTAGTCTGTGAGCAAGCCTCCGAATTCCAGTCTGCTTGAAGTTACTCCTATGCTTCCTGTGACGCTCATTCTGTTGGCGTAGATTTTGTTTGCTGCTGTTGCAATCCAGTATGCTCCGCTGGCTCCTGTTTCTCCGATGACCGCAATTGTTGTTTTGTTGATTTCTTTGATTGCTTGGGCTATTTGGTCTGTTGCAACGGGCGTTCCTCCTGGGCTATCGATGTCGAACAATATTGCTTTGATGTCTTCATTTTCATTTGCTTCTTCGATGAGTTCGGCAATGTCTTGGCTGTCTGTTCCCTGCATAAAGTCGTCGCTTTCCGTGGCGATGAGTCCGTTGATTGGTATGACTGCGACGTTTCCTTTTGCAAGTTTAGGCATGCTTGATGCCAGTGCGCTTAGTATGAATAGTGTGAAGAAGACAAGGATTGTGAATTTGAATAGGTTGCCTAGCAGTGTGATGAATTCGTTTAGTGTTTTGAACACTCGTGCCGCGCGTGGTTCCTCTTTTGGCATGTTTTTGTTGCAAGAAAGTGTGTTTATATATGTTTTGGTCAAGTGTTCTTCGTCCTACAACCTAACACCTACAACCTTCGTCCTTCCGCCTTCGCCCTAATACCTACACCCCACAACCTAAAGCCTAGAATATTCCTGGGATTATTCTTTTGCTTTCTTCTTGGTAGTTCATCCATCGTTCTCCGAACTTGTCTTGGAGTGTTTGTTCTTCTTGACTAATGCGGTAGAGAGTGCTCGGTAGGAATAGTGCTGCCCATACTGCGATGCTCCACGTGCTTCCCATTGCTAGGCAGAATCCGAGTGTTAGTAGCAGGGTGCTTGTTTTGCCTGGGTAGCGGAGTTTTCGGTATATGCCTGTTTGTGCTGCGCTGAACTCGCTCAGTAGTCTGTGTTCGAAGGTTTTGTCTTCGTAGAGGTGTTTGCGGGCAATGAGTTGTACAATGCCTCCCAGGATAAGTAGAACAATGCCTGCTCCCATCCACCAGGTTGCTTCTGGCCGGTTGCGCAAATAATATGCGAGCGCTGTTGCTAGTGTTATTATTCCAGTTACAACTTCTAGGACGAGACTTTCTGAAGCTTTTGTTTTCGCGCTTCTGAAGATTATGGCACGTTTGACGTTTTTGCCAAGCAGGGCATAGCCTATTATGGTAAGCAGCACTATTGCAGCAATCACAATTTTGATCATGTTGACCATTGTCAGAAGAGTGTTGGTGTTGTTTAAATGGTTTTTGCTAGATTAGAACAGGACATTTATTATTGAAACGCAAATCCGCTGTTCTAATCTATTAAAAGACACAACTATTGTCCTAAAAATTGTGTCTTTTACTAGAGGTGCCCGTCTGATACCAGTTTCTCAAAGACTTTTCGCATTGCCGGCGGAAGTTTGCTAGCATTGTATGTTCTGTCGATGTATTCAAAGCCTATTATCTTGTCACCTTCTCTTGGTTTGGGTGTTCCATCCAGTTGGCCAAAATAACAGCGGAGTTCTATTGTTGAGCTTGGTTCATCGACTCTCGGCGCTGTGACAGTGGTGTAATGGACAAGATCCTTTACTCCACACTGTGCTTCTTCCAGAGTTTCTCGTTCTGCGCACTGTTCATCAGTTTCTTCATTTTCCACTTTTCCGCCAAGGTTGATGAGCGCGTCAACTCCTAGTTTGCGGCACATTAGAACTCTTTTATCAACTATTGGCAGGACTGCAACTTTGACTATATTCCCCATGTTCCTCCTTGCGTTCAACGTGTTTATCTACTTTTTGTTACCTCTTGCTTTTGACAATATCTGTAGATTGGGCACTTGCTGCAGAATGGGGAGATTGGAACGCAAATTGTTTTGCCGTGTGTTACAAAGGTGTCATTGATGAGCTGCCAGTGTTTTTTTGGGACGAGTTTTTCGAGTGCTTGTTCTGTTTCTTCTGGTTGTTTTGTTTTCACCCATCCTAGTCTGTTGCTTATTCTGTGGACATGGGTGTCAGTTGGTATCGCGTCTTGTTTGTACGCGTAGACGAGAACGCAGTTTGCTACTTTTCTTCCAACGCCTGGGAGTTCTATCAATTGTTCTAGCTTGTCTGGCACTTTTCCGTTGAACTTTTCTAGAAGCATTTTTGCCGTGTTGATTACGTTTTTGCTTTTTGCGTTGTAGAATCCTATTTTTCTTATTATTCTGATCACTTCTCTCTTGTCAGCATTGGCAAGTTTTTCCGCTGTGTCATATTTTTCAAACAGCTTTTCTGCGACTACCTCAGTTACTTCGTCTTTTGCGCGCGCAGAAAGTATGGTTGAAATTAAGACTTTGAATGGCTCGTATTTTTTTCCCATTCTGCCGAGCATTGTCGCGCTGCCTTCTTCCTTTACCAGGATGTTTAGTACTCGATCAATTTGGTCATGTGTTGGTGTCATAGGAGTGTGAGTTCCTCTCCAAGTTTTTTCTTTAGGAATGGCGAGAGGAGTGGCGCAAGTTTTTTCTTTTCAGTGAGAGAGAGGTGCTTGAATCCATTAATTAGCTTTTTGCAACATGGAGATCCACATTTGCAGTCGAATGGGTCTTCGTTGTCCCAATCGCTGGTGAAGTAGTTGTAGGTGATTTCTTCTTCTAGCTTGATTTTTCTTAGTGCGCGAAGACTTAGGTCGTTGAAGTCAATGTACGCATTGGGATCGCAGGCGTGGTTGATGTAGTTTTCAGCTGAGTGGGGATTTGTGCTCAATTGGTGTTTGTGTTCATCAATGCGCAAGGTCACAGTATTTGGCAGGGTGACAAAGTTGCGTTCAAATTTTAGAATCTTTGTTTCTTTTTGCAGTTCATATGCTGCAAAAATTCCTTTGCCTTTGTTGGTTTGTTTGATTTTAACATTGTTCATCCTACTTCAAAGAAGTTGAGCTTGCCTTTTAGTGGTTTCGGTTCTAAGCGGCTTGCATTTTTTAGGATAAATCCTTTTGCTTTGTCATCGTACCATCCTGGTGTCGCGAAGTGTTTGTTTGCATCCGAATTGAACTCGTCCATGTTCTTATAGTGTTTGACGTCAACCAGTGTTGCCTTTCCTACTATGCTGCCTAGTGGCAGTTCTTTGTAGCCGAGGAGTTCCATTGCTTTTTTGTTTGGGTTTTTTGATGCGTGGACTAGGAATTCTCCCCGAAACCTGGTTTCCCAGTTTCTTAACTCAATTGTTTTTCTTCCTGAAACAACCAGTTCTGCCCATGGTTGTTTGAGTGAGAGTGCTTTCATGTGTTGTGCCTCGCATAGTGATATAAGAACTGCTGCGCATATCCTGCATTTTTTCCCCATCTGTCAGACGCAAACTGTCGTATTTGTTTGTTTTTCATTTTTTTTGTTTCTGGATAGGTTTGTTTCATGATTCGTTCAATCCAGACGTCTACTGGGAATGCTTCTGTTTTGCAGAGTGCGAATATGCAGATGCAGTCTGCGACTTTTTCGGCTACTCCTGGGAGTTCCATTAGTTGTTCGTGTGCTTCAGCATATTTTTTCGTTCTTAATTTTTCAAAGTATTCGTCATCAACTAGGCTGTTTGCTTGGTGTATGTATTTTGCTCTGAATCCTGTTGCGCACCTTTTGATTTTTTCCAAGTCATGCAGCATTCCTGGTTTTGGAAAAGTGTGCGATGCATATTTATCAAGCTTGATTGGAGTTCCAAACTCTTTTGCAAGGCAGCTCATGTTTAACTTTATTTTTTTGATATTGCTCATTATGCTGCATTGAAAGCTTACGAGGGTTTCCCATGGGTCTCTTTGCATCACGCGGAGTCCTTTGTATTTTTTGATTGCGGGCAGGAGCGTTTTGTCTTTAGAGAGTTCTTTTATGATTTGTTCGTAATCGCACTGTAGTCCAAAGAGGCGTTTTACGTGTTCTTCTGTTGTTCCTTCAAACTCTAGCCAATCTGAATTTTGCTTTATTTTGAACAAAACATCCCTTTCTTGGCAGTAATACCATTCTCCTATCTTGTCGTATCTGAAGAATTGTCCGCTGTCCAGGGTGTGTGTAAGGTTGAAATTTGGTGCGTGCAGACGCATAAATGTATCTTCGGAACAACCTATATAAAACTAGTTCTGGAGTTCATAAACCTTTTAAAAGGGTGTTTGTATTATCGTCGATATGGAACAGGGGGCTTGGATTGTGATTGCAGCATATAATGAGGAGCATGCGATTGGCAAGGTAGTTGATGGGCTCAAGGAGGCGGGTTATCAGAACGTTGTGGTTGTTGATGATGGTTCTAGGGACAAAACGTTCCAAATGGCAGAACAGCATGGCGCGCAGGCGTTGCGCCACATTATTAATAGGGGCCAGGGTGCTTCGTTGAAGACCGGTATTGATTTTGCTTTGCAGCAGGGTGCGGAGTTTATAGTGACTTTTGATGCTGATGGCCAGCATCGTGTTGAGGACTTGCCCGCAATGCTGAAGCCGGTTGTTGATGGCAAGGCTGACATTGCTTTGGGCAGTAGGTTTTTGAAAGGTAAAGCGGGTGTTCCATTTGTGCGCAAGTTGTTCTTGAAGGGCGGCATTTTTTTTATTTGGCTTTTGTATGGTGTAAAAATGACTGATGCGCATAATGGTTTTCGCGCGATGTCTCGGCATGCTGCACAGACCATAGAATTGCGTGCTGACCGCATGGAGCACGCGTCTGAGTTTATTGATGAAATAAGGAAGAAACAGTTGCGTTATAAGGAAGTTCCAGTTGTTATCAAGTATACAGAGTATTCGAAGAAGCATGGTCAGAGTTCGTGGAACGCGTTTAGAATTTTATACAAAATGCTTTTGCATAAATTCATGAGGTAACAAAATGACTCCGATCCAGATTATTGCAATTCTTGTGACTGTTTTCGGTATTTTGAGGGCTTTTGCGCTCTTCCGTGAACGTCGTCTGACCGGTCAGTGGCTCGTGTTTTGGCTGGTGATTTGGGGTGGATTAAGCGTAATTGCTTTTTTGCCTGGCCTTGCATCTGGTGTTAGCAAGCCTTTTGGTGTTGAGCGGGGTGTTGACCTTATTGTTTATCTTTCAATCATTTTGTTATTTTATCTGGTGTTTCGTATTTATTTGCGCTTGGAGAATCTCGAGCGTAACACGACAAGATTGGTGCGCGAGTTTGCGCTTAAAAAACATCGGAATTCCACCGAAATTGATGATCAATTGGGTGGAATTCCGAGTGTGCTCACGGACCATCGCAATTTTATGAGCGATCGAGCGAAGCGAAGAAGCGGAACCGATGGTCCGTGACAAAATGAAAATCTTGATTTTCGCTCCGTATTTTTGGCCGCATCGTGGCGGCGTGGAAAAGTATGCTGAAGAAACTGGTGTTCGTTTGGTGAAGCATGGTTGGAAGGTTGATGTTGTTACTGCTTTGCTTCGTGGCATGAAAGAAAAGGAATCCTATCGTGGCATGCATGTTTTTCGCGTTCCAACTTGGAATGCGTTGGGTGGAACTTATCCTGTTGTCCTGCCTGGCGTTTTCAAATTCTTGCAAACTTTGGGAACTTATGATGCGGTCATAACGCATACGCGTTTCTTCACGTTGTCTTTTGTTGGTGCTCGGTTTGCCAGGAAAAACAAGATTCCGCATTTGCATATCGAGCATGGGACTATGCACACAGGCAGCAAGCCATTCGTCTACGCTGTGAACTGGTTGTATGATCATACGATTGGCTATTTTGTTGTGCATCGTGCACGTGCGGTCGCGGGTGTTAGTGATGCTTCTGCTAAGTTTGCAAGACATTTGTGTAAGCGCAAGACTATTGTTTTGCATAATGCGATTGATTCCTCATTCTTCAAGCCGGTAAAAACAACCAAGCCGTACAGGCAAAAAGTTATTTCATTTGTTGGCCGTTTGATTGAGGCGAAGGGTGTTCAGGATTTAGTGGAAGCAACTGCTGAAATGGAGAACGTGAAAGTTCTCATTATTGGCAGTGGTAATTATGCGCGTGAGCTTAGATCGGCTGCTGGCAGGAATGTTGTTTTCTTGGGCGAGCAGGATTCTGCTGGCATTAGGAAGGTTCTTTCTTATTCGGATGTTTTTGTGAATCCTTCTTATGCTGAGGGTTTGCCGACTTCTGTTTTGGAGGCGGGTGCTGTTGGTGTTCCAGTGATAGCAACAGATGTTGGCGGCACGCGCGAGATCATTGATGATAAGACTGGTTTTTTGATCAAACCAAAGGACGTTCTTGCTTTGCGTGAACGGATTAACTGGGTGTTGAAAAATCCTGTTAAGGCAAAAAGAATGGCGAAATTGTTGCAGCAGAAGGTTCGGAAGGAGTTTGATTGGACTGTTACTTCCAAAGCGTTAGACAAAGTGCTGAAATCGTTAAGATGAAACTCATTCAATTGTATGGTGTTTTGTTGCGCAGGCATGGCCCGCAGGGTTGGTGGCCTACAAGGCAGTTTGGTTACCATTCTTCGAATGGTTCTCGGATGTTGTCTGAAGAAGAGCTGTTGGAGATTTGCATCGGTGCTGTCTTGACTCAGAATACGAGCTGGAAGAATGTTGAAAAGGCGCTTGATGCATTATTTGGTGCTGGTTTGGTTGATTTAGAAAAGCTCTCTGGTGTTAATCAGCGAAGGCTTGCTTCTTTGATAAGGAGCAGTGGTTATTTCCGTCAAAAAGCGAAAAAGCTCAAGTTGTTCGCGCAGTATGTCCTGAAAAAGCATGGTTCAATGAGCAAGTTATTCGACAGGCTGCGTGTTACAAACGAAATTCGAGAAGAGCTTCTTTCTTTGTGGGGTGTTGGTCCTGAGACTGCTGATAGCATGTTGCTCTATGCTGGGAGACGTCCTGTTTTTGTTGTTGATGCTTACACCAAACGAATTTGTAGTAATCTGGATATTTGTTCTGCTGATGTTGATTATCATGAACTGCAGGGTTTGTTTTATGGCGAATTCGAACAACGAATTACGAATAACGAAGAACGGTCTGCTTTGTTTAACGAGTTTCATGCATTGTTCGTTGCTGAGGGCAAATCTCTGCGCGTTCAGCCAAAACGTTCTTGAACGATTGCGAAAAGTATGTTGTTGAGAATGGTGTATGCGATTGGCGCGAGTGTTCCTATCTCGCCCAGCAAGCTGTATGCGATTACAGTTGCAAGTGCGTAGTTCTTGTAGCTTGCCGCAATTGAGTAGGTGATTTTTTCACTAGGGCTCCTCCCAATTATCCAGCCAAGAGCGAATGGAAGAAGCATGCATGTCCCGCTGATCAGTAGGACGGTGACTGTTTGGGCAGGATATGCCATGATGAATGCTCGAGTGGGTGCGATTATTGCCCATATGATTGCGATGAGTAGCAGAGTTGAGAGTGTGAAGTTTAGCGCTTTGCGTTGTTCTATAACGGGGCTTACCACTTGTGCAAGTATCAGTGGCAAGAAAATGAATTTTATCAGTACAAAGAGAAGCGTGCTCGGTTGTATGTGTGCTTCCTGTCCTGCGAGCCAGATTAAGAGAGGCAGCGTGATTGTACTGATTATGTGGCTTAGGGCTGTAATGTTAAGTGCATCCACTGGTTTTCCATGGCAGAGTGTGCAGATGAACACAACAGAAACTCCTGCAGGCACTGCTGTGGCGATGATGAGGCCGGCAAAGATTTCAGGCGCGAGAAAGGGTTTTGCAAGAAAGGCAAGGAGCGGTGTGATCAAAAGCGTGATGAGAACTATGATGTAAATCCGTGCGTGTGTGAATGCCCTTATAATGTCCGCGGTTTTTATTTTGATGAATGAAAGGGTCATTAGGCCGATTAGAAGTATGCTGACAGCTGGTTTGATCAGGATGCCCGGTGTTGGCCAAACAAATCCGAGCAGTATTGCTGTGATGACAAAAATCCAGGTGTATTTACTTAGATGGTGCATGTGCGTGAAATTGAAGTGTTGTTTAAAAAATATACGACAAAAGGTTTATAACGGAAAAGTCTTTCAATTGATGTATGGGCGTTCTGGATAAGTTGAAGTTTTGGAAGAAAGAAGAGGTGACCGAGTATCCTGCTCCTGAGTTTCCTCGTCCTGAAGAACCTGCGTCTTCTCCGTCGATGGATAATTTGGGCATGTCTGGTGCTGAGGGAATTACTGCGCCGCCTGCAGAGCCATCGTCTTCATTTCCACAACCGTCATTCGCTCAGCCTGCTGCGTTTGCTAAGGCTGAGGTTTCTTCTGACCAGCAGTTGCAGTTGATTAGTGCTAAGTTGGACACGATAAAGGCGCAATTGGAGACTGTGCTTCATCGTTTGGATTTGTTGGAAAGAAAACCTGAGGAGCGTCCGTATCAGCAGCGATGGAAAGGCTTGTGAAGTTCTGGGGCGTTGCAATTGTTGTTTTTGTTCTTGATCGTGTTTCTAAGTTGTTGGTTGTTTCTTTGTTGCCTCTTGGTGCAGATGTAAACTTTGGATTGGTATCATTTACTCATATGTTGAACACCGGCACTCTTTTCGGCTTGGGCAAGAGTGCATCGTTGTTTTTATTGCTGTTCTCTCTTGCAGTAGTTGTCTATATTATAGCAAAGCATAAGGAGTTTCCAAAGGAGCAGATCCCATTAGGTTTAGTGCTCGGTGGCGCTTTTGGCAATCTGATTGATCGTTTGTATTATGGTGCTGTTATCGATTTTGTCGACGTGCATTTCTGGCCTGTTTTTAATGTTGCAGATGCGGCTATTACTGTGGCTGTCTTAGTTCTAATTTTGCGTGGTCTGAAGAAGTAGAACATCTGGTTTTGCTGCACTTGGCTTGCGCGAGATCGTGAGAGCGAGAGAAGAGTAGCAAACATGTTTTCTCCGAAAACATCTATGACTTGCTTCTTCGAGCCCGAACGAGGAGCGCTTTGATCAAACCGCGCCGAAACGAAGATTTCGGCGGGGCTTTGAAGAGTAGTTGCTCTTCAAAACTTTTTAAAAAGTTTGAATACGAAACATTTAAATACTTCTGGTATACATAATCCTATATTGGTGTAAAAAAGAGGCGTAATAGTTGTAAGCGCCTATTCGATTATTGAGGTGAACTGAATGGACGAAGCACAGCAAAAAGGTATCGCATTGGTTCTTCTTGGCATTGTGGCCGTGGTTGCAGTTGTTGGTTTGGTTTTGATGTTGGTTCAAGGGCAATCTTCTGCAGGTCTTGGTGTTTATGGCGGAGCGATCAAGCAAGTTGAATATCCGAACTGGGTTGGTCGTGGTGTTCCGCGTAACATTCCAGGAGAAGTTCCTGGTCCTGGTTGGAATCCTGGTTGGACTAGCAGTGATGATTTGCACACAAGTTGGAACTATCAGGGTGACCCGAAGCGTAATCCGATTGGTGATGTTCCTTCAGCATTGACGAAGTGCGGCCGTGGCGGTTTCCTTGTGCCACACAGCTCGGACAATGGTGTTGATGCAAGCTACTTTGCGTACCGTGGCTACACGATTGTGGACACTGGTGGCGACAAGGCAGGAGTTTGCGTGTACCCCAATGAACCTTTGGTTGGCGGTATCGCAGGCCAGCAGTAAAGTACGACTGGTCGAACGAAAACTATATAAGTTAGCAGAGGAATAATGCGTACAAACGCTACAGTACAACGAAACGAGGTGATTTGTTGTGGCAGAAGAAAGCGGTAAAGGAGTTGCCTTGGTAATTCTTGGCATCGTGGCTATCATCGCGATTGTTGGCCTAGTGCTCCTGTTTACAGGTGCACGGAAAGCGGCAGTCGGTGAGTTTGCATTGCCATCCGTAAAGGAATATGGTGGTGCGATCCGCGGTGTTCAGGACCCGTACTCAAGGGCATTCTCCGGTAGGGCTCGTGAATACCCGTCAGGGTTGGACGAGCCGTTCTCGGCCCAGTGGCCTGGTAGTGCAGGCACTCTAGTGGGTGGCGAAAGCTACGGCGGAACAGCCGATCCACGTGGAGAGCAGTATGACTACCGAAAGACATACGAGCGCGCTTTGACAGAGATTCCGTCCAAGGCAGCGTGCCAGTTCATGTCCGAGCGGTCTAACAGACCAAGCATGACTGAACCAGCAAGTGTTCAGGAAGCTGAAAGCTACGGCGCAATGGGCAGGTCATGCATGCGTGTATCTGACATGGCATCTGAAGCTGACCGTGTGTCGCCGGATGCGTTTGGAAGAACGCGTGAAGTTTTGGAGTATGTGCAGAGCATTGGTGTGAGCCACTGCTGCCAAGCTCCAACATTGGGCGGGACTGTTTAATCCCGTTTTTTTATTTTTTTTAACTTAGTTTTTTCTGAGGTTGTTATGAATCATCATGGAGAAGCATTTGAGCTGTACACGGTGTTTGTAGTGATTTCTCTTGTTGTTGGCATTGGCGTGATTATGTTGTCACAGCTCTAAGTTGGCTGCCAGAGCCCAATTTCTTGGCCTTTTGTGTATTGTACTCTTGCGTAGATGCCGTGTTTTGTTGTGAGCGGTTTTAGAGTAGGTTTATAGCCGACTTCTTCTATGCTTTTGACTATTTGGTCTATATCTGCGACGGGGATTGTGAGTTTGATTCCTGCGTTGTAAATATTTTGCCAAGGAGCGCTGTGAAAAATAGTTCTGTCTACGTGTGCAAGTGCGCCGTCAATTTGTCCCCATCTTTCAGCGTATGCATCGATGAGTTTTCTTCCATCTGGCATTCTTTCGTGTCCAAAGTAGCCGATAAAGACGCGTGCGATTTTGTTTAGTGTGGAGACGTTTTTCGTGGTTTCTCGTTCAGGTATGAGCCAGTTCATTCCTTCGCGTGCGGGGTGTGTTAGTCCGTATAGTTCAAGTATTCGTGGAAGGAGTTTGCCGAGTTCTTCTGGGTATTCTGCAGAGCCGGGGGCTGCTCTGAACGCCATTGTTTGTTTGCAAATGTTTTCAAGAGTTAACCTTAGGCTTTCGCGTTCGTCAATGCCTATGCTTGTTAGCAAGTCAGGAACGTCATAGTCGGTTGAGCGCAGTCGCAGGTATTGTGCGTTGCTGGATTGTAAGTGGCGTTGTGTTTCTTCCCCGATCAGGTATGTGATGTTTGAGTCTCGGATGGCTTGTTGTACTTTTTTTTCTAGGTTTGCTGAATCATCTGCCATTCCAAAAGTGTGAAGTTCTGCAAGAGCAAGTATTAGGGGTATTGCGTCATTTTCTAGTTTAAGAAAACTCAGCCTGTATTGGGCTTTTCCATCGTTGAATGCCTTGTCACGTAGTCTGCCAAGACTGTCTGCATAGCAATCATCTATTTTCTCATATCCATGAGTTCCCGGCGCTATGTTTGCCATGTCGCTTACGAACTGGATTTTTTCTTTTGTTAGTCGTTTTAGATAGCGAGCAGAATCTATCTTGTGGCTTGGTATTTTTGGTGCGTTGAAAAATGTGCCATCGCGATCAAGTTTTTGCCAGTTGGGGTCTGTTACAATATCTTGGAGTTGAAAGATCCATTTTGGCTTTATGCGGCTGGTTGGTCTTTCAGGTTTCTCTTCTTTTGGTTCCTCTACTTGCAGTAGCCAGCCGTCTCCTTCCATTTCGATTTCTTCAAAGTCTGTTTGTTCTCCATCTGCCCAGTTTAGTTTTGCCATTAGGAAAGCAGGGTGTTCTACTGGTTTGAATACTTGGCCGCCTTCGTCGCCTTCAGGTATTATCTGTCCTAGTCTGCCCCATAGTTCTGTTTTCATGCGTTTTGCATCGTTTGGGTCTCCTCTCCTAGGTGGCGCTGAAAAGAATGCTTTTTGTCCTGAAAATGTGAATTTTCTGGTGTCGTGATGTTGGTTTTCTGCCATGGGTTTATAGTGTGCGTGTTTCTTTTATGCTTGCTTTTGAAAGGTTAAAATTGAAGGAGTTTTTGAGTTTTTTTTGGCAAACCAGGTCCTTTTTAGCCTCATTACGCTTTACCGCCCGTGATTGCGAGTTTTGGTTTTTCATATTTCTTCCTTTTTTTGGGGCATTTATTAACCTTGCGGAATTTTATCACACAATAGTGGTTAATAATCCTTTTTAAACAGTTCCCTTCTGTCCTTGTATGGCCGAGCCAAAAGCAGATCTTTGTATTGAGGTTTCTTGGGAAGTTTGCAACAAGGTTGGCGGCATTTTTACCGTTGTGCAGAGCAAGATTTTGCCTATGCAGCAGTTTTATGGTGAGAATTACCTGCTTGTTGGCCCTTATTTTCCAAAGAAGGTTTTTGGCATCTTTGACGAACACGTTCCTCCTGATGAATGCAAGGGAGTTTTTGATGCTTTGCGCAAGGATGGCATAGAAGTGCACTGTGGCACGTGGCTGACGCAGGGTAATCCGCGCGTGATGTTGATTGATTTTTCTAAGTTTTCAGCGCAAAAGAATGATGTCAAACGCAAGTTATGGGAGTGGTATCAGGTTGACAGCTTGTTTACTGAGTTTTTTGATTTTGACGAGCCAGTCATTTGGTCATATGCAGTTGGCAGGTTGATTGAGGAGTTAAGCAAGGTTTACAAAGGGAAGGCGATTGTTGCACAGTTTCATGAGTGGCTTGCTGGTGCTGGTCTTTTGTATTTGCGCAAGCAGAATGTAAAGGTTGGAACAGTATTTACAACTCACGCGACAACATTGGGCCGTTCGCTTGCAATGCAGGAACGGGATATTTATGATGAGTTGAAAAGGATAAAGCCTGATGAGGAAGCACGGCGTCTTGGCTCGTCTGTCTTGGCTAAGCACATGGTTGAAAAGCAGAGTGCAAGGCAGGCGCACGTTTTCACGACTGTGAGCGAGATTACTGGCTTGGAGGCGGAGCACTTTCTCGGCCGTAAGCCAGATGTTTTGTTGTTTAACGGACTTAACATAGCAAAATTTCCTACCTTTGAGGAGGCTTCTGTTAAGCATAAGTTGTTGAAGAATCGTATAAAGCAGTTTTTGATGGTGTACTTTTTCCCGTACTATTACTTCGATATTGACAACGTGCTCATCTATTTTCTTGCGGGCCGTTATGAATTCCATGATAAGGGTGTTGATGTTTTCATAGAGGGGCTTTCACGGTTGAATGAGCAGTTAAAAAAAGAAAAGTGTGAAAAGACCATTGTTGCTTTCTTCTGGATTCCTGGCGCTGTGAAAAGCATTCGTCAGGAGTTGTTGGAGAGCAAGGCGTTTTTCCGCGACGTTCAGGAGTCTGTTAATGATGCGCACGAGGATATTCATAGTCGTTTGCTTTACTTGCTTGTAACCGGCCAGGATCTTTCAAAAGATGGCTTGCTTTCCGAGGACTTTATGCAGGAGCTTAAGCCTAAGTTGCGCCGTTTGAAACGCGAAGGCTTGCCTCCGTTGAGCACTCACGAGTTGGATAACGAGCAGTCTGATGCTATTCTGAACGGGTTCAAGAAGGCCGGCTTGTTGAATCGTAAGGACGATCCGGTGAAAGTGATATTTTATCCGATTTATCTTTCAGGTGCTGATGGCTTGTTGGACACGAGTTATTATGAGAGCATGCAGGGCGCGCATCTTGGTGTTTTTCCGAGTTATTACGAGCCATGGGGTTATACTCCTCTTGAGGCAGCTGCGTTGGGCGTTAGCAGTGTTACAACAGACCTGGCTGGTTTTGGCAGGTATTTGTGTCAGGAGTGCAAACAGGGCAAGTATCCTGGCGTTTTTGTAATTCCTCGTTTGGGGAAGTCTCGTGAAGATGTTGTAGGCGCCTTGACAGACGCGATGAGTCGTTTTGTTCATTTCTCTACAAAAGAAAGGGTTGAAAATAAGGTTGTCGCGCAACAGCTTGCAGCAACTGCTGACTGGAAGAGCTTTGTCACGAGATATATCGAGGCGCATAATTTGGCAGTGGATAAGTTGTAATACTCGGTCTTCCAAAAACTCATTTCAAACAGTCGGGAAACTCCTGGCTTCTGCGCTGGTGTTTACTGTTCGTTCAAATATTGATGTGAGAAATTATTGTTTTTTGTAGCCGAATAGTTTGTCATATGTTGGGTGATCAATGATGTGTAGAATGAAACAGATGATCTCTATGTTATCTCCTCTGATAGTGTATAGCATTCTCCAGAACTGCGAGAGTTCGACCCGCCAGAGGTTTGGCACGCTCAGGTTTTTCGGAATGAGTTGTTTCTTGATATTGTCGCCGTAGAATGGATTTTGTTTGACAAGCTCAATTTTCTGCTTGATTGAATTCAATAATTGTATCTCGTCAGAATTCTGCATGCCTTTGGTGATTTGTTCGCCAACGATCTTGTTGAGGTTTTCAAATGATTCTTTTGCCTGGCCCTGCATGATGGTTCTAACTGGTTTCACAATTCGAGCCCTTCCTTGATGAGACGATCAAGTTCTGGCCTTTCAGTGAACACCCAAAGAATTCCTTTTGTTCCGATAACTATTTTGCCACTCAATTGCAAGTAGTCAAGAATAGTCAGAAGAGTAGCGTGCATGACTTGTCTGGGAAGCCTGCGCTTTAATTCCGCAAGCGTTACTAATTCGCCAGTTTTCTTGAGCGTTTCCTCTACCATAAGAACAGTATTCAACGTAGGTGAATGTTCTGATTCTGGTTTTTCTAGTTGGGCAAGCTCTGTCATTTTCATATACACTTATACCTAATAAGAACATACTTATATTTAAACCTTGCGAAAAGAACGAGTTTTTCAATCGATTAAGAAGCCAGAGGAAATTAAGCTGTCTATTGCCATCTACGAGTAGTAAAAGTACAAAGGTTTATAAATAACCTTTCAGTCTTAAATTCATGCCAAGAGTGAAAGATCATGTGCAGGGTATTTGTTACCAGTGGTCTTCAGAACAAGTAAATAATTATTTGACTGGGAAGGGAATTTTTGATGAAGAACTGAATGATGTTTCTAGAGAAACACAACTGATTGATAAAATCAAGGCCGCTTCAAGGATATGCGCCAAAGCAGGTTTTCAAAGTTTTTCTTCTTCAGACATTGCAATGATTGTGTTTAAAGAGCAGTGGGGATGTGAGCAAACTGATGAATTATGTTGTAGAAGACTAAGACGTCAAATTTCTTACAGTATTGCTGATCACTATAAGGAAAGACGTAGTGAATTAAAAAAACTGCGGATGCCATGCTCTCATTTACTGCGTATTGAAACAGGATGTAACAGAAGCAATCTTCATAGATTGCAAGGATATGAGGTAAACGATACTGAACTCGTCAAAGTTTCTGACAGAGTAGTGTATCCTGGTATAAATATCAGTTCATTTGATTGGCAAGAAGGAATTTGTCTGCCCCTGCCAGAAGAAGTAGATGGGAACATTGCAAGACTTTTCGGTTACATTTGGGCAACAGGTCGTTTAAGAAAGAAAGGCGGAGCTCATGAATTGGGGCTAGCTTTTCGGGAAAAAAGTAGAGACCTGTCATTGAATTATGTGAAACCGCTTGCCGAGCGAACTTTTAATGTTGAATTTGGTGTGCGAGACAACAAAATGGATGTTCAAGATAATACTGAGTCTTATTCTGTTCTTCCAAGGGAGTATGCATCTCTTGAAGGACTCGTACTTCACAAAGGGTCGCGTGCAATAACATCATTTTTGCATAAAGCACATAATTTTCCCTTCGCAACAGGAAGAGTTTCAACCTTGCCAGACATTGCATGGACAACTGAAACAATGAACCACTTTCTTTTAGGAATAATTCAAGTGGCGAGTTTGGATAGGAGTTATGATGGGAAACACATCAATACTAGTGTCTGGGCTCATGGACGAGCCTATGAAAAAAAGCTAGCTGCTTTATTGGAATTAGCCGGACACTCTTTTAGTGGACCACATTACGGTAGACCTTCTGGGTTTTGGAAAATTATCTTAAACAAGAGTTCTGCGATGTATTTCAAAGAACTCGGAAAGAACAGTTAACTACTGTGTCAGCATGATGGTGTAGGAGTTGAACCTCGATTTTTGGAAGCTGAAGCAAAAATATGCATTTTGCGCATTGTTGCATTTCCAACAGCGCTATTGCCTAAATGAAGCATCACGTTGTGGGACTGTTTTGAACTCACTCTTCCAACGGTTTTAACAGGTGTTTAATGCTTATCGTATGGGTGAGGGCGGATAGCTTTATCCGTTTGCAGACTCACGCAGGCACGTTTTCTTTTTTATTCATTAATATACTCATCAACGAGAAATCCGGAAAGTTTACAAGTTAGCAGTATAGTTTTCGGATTTGTTCAGAGTTCATTCACTTTTATAGTCTTGAACCCGACAAACTTTCCATTTTCCATGAACCTTTCTGCTTCCATTAGGATTGCTCGTTTGGCTGGAATAATGTGGTCGAAGAATTTTTCTGATGGGAATGTTTCTTTTTGTTTGTATTCGTCGAGTGTTAGCCAGGCGTGTTCTGCTTTGTGGGTTTTTTCTTTGACTGTTCCGGTTGCATCTTGCGTATAGAGGTGGAATAGGTAGTGGTGGTGTATGAGCTTGCCTTTCTCGTAGGTTTTGACTTGTTCTATGCATTTTAGCTGCCAGGTTGTGGCGTCTAGCCCTGCTTCTTCTTTGAGGTCTCTTGTTGCACATTCGTACAAATTCTGGCCGAAGTTTATTTTGCCGCTTGCAAATCCCCAGTAGCCGTAGAATGGTTCTTTTAATCTTTTCTGGCAGAGCCATTTGTTGCCGTTTTGAACGAGCAATACGTTGCTGAATATTGGGAATTCTGCGCGTTTGCCTGTGTCTCCTTCGATGAATGCTGATAGTTTGCGTCCTTCTTCTGTTAGTTGGTATGTCCCTTCTTTATTCTTGACAACAAGTCCTTTGCCTTCTAGTTTGCCTAGGTGGTATGCGAACGTGTTGCTTTCTCCTTCTTTACCCCAGAGCTCGTTAAAGCTTGCTGTTGGTGCGTGTATGAGTTTCAGGATGATTTTGCGCTCGATTTCGTGTTCCATAGAAACTGTAGACTGGCACTTATATTTAAGCAGGTATCTCAAAATTGTTTGAGTTAGCGTTGGAAATAGCTAGGGAGCCAGATGCCAATCTCGTGGTCTGCTGATTCCTTGCTGTCGCTTGCGTGTGCGACGTTGTTTGTCGCTCTATTTTCTCGTTTTGCGCGTTCCATGCTTTCTTCTGGATCGCTGTATATTGCACGGACGAATGAGCGTCCTGTTTCTCTTGCAAGTTGTCGCGCTTTTGCAGGGTCTGTTGGTCCGAGTCTGTCGCGTATGTTTTTTATGACATCTGGTCCTTCGTAGACTGCGACGTGGACTCGTCTGCCTTCGAACTGCTCGATGAGCAGAGGGTAGAATGGTTTTCCGTCGTGAACTGCATAATGGCGCGCAACAAGATCGCGAGGCACGGTTTCAACAACTCGCTCTAGTTTCAGGCATCCTACTTGTGTAAGTTGTTGGTTGATAATCAATCCCGCGTGTTGCATCGCATGTGGCTTGACGATGACTAGTGTGCGTTCCCAGTTGTCCATGTTTGTAATTCTAAGCTTTTCTTTTAAATGTTTTATTGTTGTGGAATGATTGTTTTGCAACGGTCTTCGTTCTTCAACCTAATACCTTCGCCCTTCATCCTGCACACTACGTCCTAATTCCTACAACCTAACGCCTAATAGCCAATAGCCTTCGTCCTACAACCCACGTCCTTCATCCTATAACCTAATAGCCAATTGCCGCCACAACATTTATTTACTGCTATTCGTAGCGTTTGGTGATGAAAAGGGTGAATGTCTATTTGTTTCGTCATGGTCAGACGCATTTTAACAAGCGTAAGCGTTTTACTGGCTGGCTTGATGCTGATTGGACGGGTAAGGGGCATCGAAACGCGCGCATGACTGCGAGAAAGTTGAAACACAAGAGTATTGATGTTGCATTCTCTTCAAGTTTGATTCGTTCCAAACATACCTTGAAGGAAGTGTTGCGTTTCCATCCTGAATGTAAAGGTGTTTTTCGTGATGATCGTATGATTGAGCGTTGTTATGGTGAGTTGCAGGGACACTCGCATGATGCTTTTATTAGAAAGTTTGGCAAGGATTTGTATGAGAAGTACCATCGTGCGTATGATTTCCCGCCGCCAGGTGGAGAGAGTGTTAGGATGGTGGAAGCAAGGGTTCGTTCTTTCATAAAGGACTTGCTTGCTTTCATTAAAAAACACAAGCTTAATGTTGCGATTTCTGCGCATGGGAACAGCATGCGTCCTTTTAGGAGATATTTTGAAAAGGCGTCAGTGAGTGAAATGATGCGTTGGGAGATGCCGTATGATGATTATTTTGAGTATTCTGTTGAGGTTCCTGATGGGCCAGCATATGCTGTGTCAAGGAAGTCGTGGAAGTCTGTTTTGTTGCCTGAGCATGTAAAGTTGGCATCGGATAAGCATAACGTGTTGAAGAAGTATTATCCAAAATGAGAAGGTACACGGTGGAAGGATGAAGAACGTCTATCTTCGCCCTAGTACCTTCTGTTTTCATCCTGCGCCCTATAACCCGACGCTCTGCTCTTGAATGGAGAACTACGAAAAACTAATCTCTTTCCCTGCGTATTTTGCTTTGCTTTCTTCTTCTATTCTGAGCAGTTGGTTGTATTTCGCCAGTCTTTCTCCTCTGCATGGCGCTCCTGCTTTGATTTGGCCTGCGTTGATGCCGACTGCGAGATCTGCTATGAATGAGTCTTCTGTTTCTCCGCTTCTATGCGATGCCATTATATTCCAATGGTGGTGTTTTGCAAGGCTGGCTGCATTTAGCGCTTCTGTTATGGTGCCGATTTGGTTTATTTTTAACAATAGGCAGTTGCATGCTCGCCAATCGATTGCTTTTTTGACTCGTGTAGGGTTTGTGCAAAGTAGGTCGTCTCCTACGATCTGGATTGGGAGCTTTCTTTTGAGTTCTGCAAAGTGTTCGAAGTCCTCTTCCATGAATGGGTCTTCTATGCTGACTAGTGGGTAGGTGCTGGCCAGTTGTTCGTATCGTTCTAATAGTTGGTCTGGTGTTAGTTCTTTTCCTTCGAGAGAGTAGTGGTTGTGTTTCCAGAAAGTGCTCGCGGCAGCGTCAATTGCGAGTCTGACTTTATTTTGGTATCCGAGTGATATTAGCACGTTCATGATTTCCTCTAACGGTTCTTCGATGCAGTTCATTTGGGGTGCGAAGCCGCCTTCGTCTCCTACATTGACTGAGTGTTTGCCATATTTTTTTATGAGTTGTTCTTTTAGTGAGTGGTACGTTTCACTTCCTATTTGGAGGGCTTCTGCAAAGCTTTTGGCACCGGTTGGAAGTATCATGTATTCTTGGAAATCGATTCTGTTTCCTGCGTGTTTGCCTCCATTTATGATGTTGAATGCGGGAATTGGTAGTGTGAGCTTTTTGTTGTGGTCTAGGTTTGCCAGGTGTTGGTATAGCGGTATTCCTTGCGCGAGCGCTCCTGCTTTGGCTGCTGCCATGCTGATTGCTAGTATGGCGTTCGCGCCTAGTTTTTGCTTGTTTGGTGTTCCGTCGAGTTTTATTAGAGTGTGATCAAGTCTTCCTAGATTAAGCGTGTCGTGATCTTTGAGTTTTTTTGATAGCGCGTTTATGTGTTTTATTGCTGTTTGAACTCCGAGTCCGTTGTAGCGTTCTCCTCCATCTCTTAACTCGATTGCTTCATGGCTTCCTGTGCTTGCTCCTGATGGCACGCTTGCTCTGCTTATTCCTGCCGCTGTTCGTATTTCGCACTCTACTGTTGGGTTTCCTCTGCTGTCTAGAACTTCTCGTGCTTTGATTTCTAATATCTTTGACATTTTCCTCTTTTTGAGGTTTATAAAGAACAAGTGTATTTAAACCTTAGCCAATATAGTTAACGTCTCCTTTTTTGCGGAATTTTGAGAATCTTGGCATGTCTTCTTTTTCTATCTCTTGTATGTCTTTGTCTAGGAGTTTTAGGTTTAAGTTTGTTTTTGTTCGTTTCTCAATGACTTTTAGTATGTTGCGTGCTGCTCTGAATCCAAGGTGGAGTGGGTGGGCGCTGGTTTCTGCAAGGAGGCTTATTGCAGGGAGGTTTCTTTTTTCTGCAAGCGCTGGCAGTATGCCTGTTACTCCAAGTACTGGGCCCACTATTCCGTAGAGGTCTTTGTTGGCTAGTTTTTCGTAGGTTTTTATTGCGTTTGTAGTGTTTCCTGTGACGTAAACTTGTGGTTCTTTTGGTTCTTCTTTTAGCCCTACGCCGCCGAGCGTTATGATTTCAGCACAATTTAGTTCTTGGGCGATGTCAAGTATTTTTTCGCAAAATGTGTAGCATGGTTGGTCTTCGTTTGGTTGGACGTCTCCTGTTAGTATTAGTATATTGTCTTTGTTGTAGAGTTCTATTTTTGGTAGCTGTATTAGGCCTTGTTCGGTGATTAGTGCTGTTGCAGGTAGCGGGCCTGTTAGTTCTCCGCATTTTTTTGCTTTTAGGGAGTCGATCAGATAGTCTGCTGCGAGTTTGCCGACTGTTCCTATTCCTGGGAGTCCTTCGATAAGGACTGGCTTGGTGAGTCTTGGTTTTTTTGTGTACTTTACTGTCCAGTTCATAGAAGTCCTTTATTTTTGAGTTCTTCTCTTCTTGCTTCTCTTCGGTATTTTCCTATATTATCGTGCGCGTACCTGACTGGTCTGGTCGTGATTGCTTGGCTGCCGCACTTGCATGTTTCTTTCATTGTGTACGTTCCGCATTTTTGGCATTTGAATATGTGTTCCATTATGCTGTCTCTGTTCTTGCCCATTCTGCTTGCACGTCGTGTTTTTCTGCTAGTTCCACGACTGCGTCAACTGCTTCTTTGAGCTTTTTTTCTGCTTCTTTGTAGTCTCCTGCTTGAACCTCGAAGTGGTATGCTCCTGCTCCCAGGTAGCGGACATCGATTCCTTTTTTGACTGCCTCGCTTAGTGCTTCTTTGATGTCTTCTATTCCTGCAGGAGTGTAGCTTGTGAGTTTCATTGTTCCGTCTATTTTTACGATTGGCGGCTTTATTCGTTGCTTTATGGCGTCCGTGAGAGTTTTTGCGATTTTTTTGTCTGCTAGTGTTTCGAGGTCGAGTTGGTCGTGTGCTACTTGTTCGAATGCTGCAAATATTGTTCCGTATTTTGGCACTAGTTTTTCTGCTAACTTGTTGTAAACAGTGAGCACACTGTCTCCTTGTTGTTTTGCTGAGTATTCTATTATTTTTTCAGCGAGTTGTTCTTGTTTTATTTGGTTGAGCTTGTTGCGTTTTTGCATCTCGTTGACGCGTCGCAATGAAAGGTCGATGTGTCCTTTTTCCTTGTTTGTCTGGAGGACTTTGCACACTACTTTTTTGCCTTCTTGTACGTATTCTCTGATGTTTTTGATTCTTCCAGGCGCTATTTCAGAGATGTGGATCATTCCTGTTCTGCCGCCGTATTCATCAAGCGTGCAGAAGACTGAGTGTGGGGTAATGCCTGTTACCGTGCAAAGAACTAATTCTTCGTCTGTTGGAAACCCTGTTTTCTTTAAGAGCATGAGCTATTCGAGGATGATGACTGTTTAAAAAGGTTGCCGTTTTCACTAAGGCTGCGAACTGGTTATAGTATTTGTTCCAGGATTTGCTTTAGTCTGGCTTGGATATTTTTTTGTTGATCTGCATCAAATTCAGGCACGTAAGTCAAATGATGGCCCCGTTCTGTGTACTCGTGCTGGATTAGTTTTGATAATCTTTCAGCCTCAGTTCTTTTCATTATGCGTCCTGTAGCGGATCTTTCGTCGAATGATGGCAGCATTGTTAAGAAGAAGACTTGTGCAGGTTCTTTACGGTTCGCGAGCGTTGCTAAAACTGGTGGGACCTCGCAGCTTCGTAGGGCGCAGTATGCGATATAGCATATTGCGCTTCTGTCGAAAACAACCACTTCGTCCTGGCTGGCATGGATGTCTGACTCAAGTTCGGCTACTCGTTCTCCGACTCTTTGTTTGAATTTAAAATAGTTTCTGCGAATCCACAGTCCGGTCTCTGTTGGGCCAAGCCGTTCGACAAGTTCTTTTACTATTTGTGTTTCAGCTTCGGGTACTGTTCGATAGCCTTGCATTGTTAATGCTTCTAGGAGAGTTGATTTGCCAGAATATGCTGTGCCGGTCAGAACGACTCTTCGCATGGCTGCTTAATCAAGTACTTCAAGCACTCGTGCCTTGACGCGTGCTTTGCCGCCGACCGGGTCTGCTAGGTCTTTGTTGCAGATTAAGCAGGCTACTTTGCTGCTTGCTTTGCCGAACATTATCTGTTCGTTTTTGCATTTTGGGCACTGTATTTTGATGAACTTGGTTTCGGTTTCTTGTGATCGGTTTCTCATAGTGTCACTTGAATTCTATTTTTCTCACGCGGAAGCCGCCGTTTGCCATGCCATGCATTTTTTTGCAGCCGCTGCATTCGAAGCGGAAGTCTGTTTTCTTACTTGTTTTTCTTCCAAACATTCGCCTGCTAAGGATTGGCGGCATGGAATACTTTCCGTGGTTTCCAATTCCGAGTTTTCCTCTGTGTTTGAGGCGTTGTCTGCTTCCTCTGCTCATTGGGTGAGTGTCATTTCTTCCTTTCTTCTTTCCCTCAAGTACTTTGTGCTCAGTATGCTTTTTGCAAAAGGGACAATACTTATTTCTTGTCTTTGGGAACTTCATATTGCTCGTGGGAGAAGGGGGGTTTAAAAAGCTTGCTATTCGCCAGCTTAGAGCGATTTAACCGCTTCCAGGACTTCTTTTGCGTGTCCTTTTGGGCTGACTTTTGGCCAGGTGCGCGCAATTGTTCCTTTTTTGTCTATTAAGAATGTACTTCGTTGCGTTCCCAGATATTCTCTACCCAGGAATTTCAATGGTTTCCAGACGTCATATTTTTTTGTACGCTGGCGTCAGGATCTGAAAGTAGGTTTATTGTTAGGCCTTGTTTGTCTATAAATTTTTGGTGGCTGCTGCATGTGTCTTTGCTTATTCCTAGAACAACAGTATCGTTATTGGCGAATTCTTGCTTGAGCGCGGAGAAATCAATTGCTTCTATTGTGCATCCTGGTGTGTTGTCTTTTGGGTAAAAGTATAGAACGACGTTCTTGCCTTTGAAATCAGACAGAGAGACGTCTTTTTCATTTGCATCTTTTAATGTGAAATCTGGCGCGTTGTCTCCTTGGTTCATAGTTCCACTGCTTTTCCTTGAGAAATGAGGATCTCGGCAAGTTCGCATGGTAGTTCTGCTTCGTCGTTTGTTGCGTAGGGCCCGTACATTTCGAGTTCTTCGCCTACGAATTGTTCGATGTTGTCTAGGAATTTGACGTGTTTTTTGGTTGGCAACGCCGGCTCAACAAAGGTTTCTGGCGCTTTCATTTCAGGAACGGGTAGCACGACTGGCAGAAGTTCAGGTTCGCGTAGCTCAAGCATTCTGTTAACAATTCCTGTTCGGTGTTGGCTTAATACTGCATGTATGCTTTGGAAGAGGCTTTGTTCTGGTGGTAGGAGGTTTGCAGTGTCTATTATGTGTGTTTTGATTCTGCTGCTGTTGACTGCCATGTTGATTATTTTTCTTTCTCTTATGTCGTAGAGGTCTCTTAGTATTTTTTTGATGTTTGCGAGTTGGATGTGGAGTTTGTCGCGCTCGCTTTGGCTGAAGATGTCGTTTTTGGTCAAGCTTTCATCGTATGCTTGTTGTTTGTCTTTCAAATAGTATAGAACGTCCTGGTGGAAGTTGGGCTCTACTTTTTGCAGTTCTTCTCTTGTTTTTTCTTTGCGGAGGTGTTCGTAGAGTGTTTCGTACGTGAGCACTACTTGTTCTGGCTGGTTTAATGCACCCATTTTTTACCCCTGATTATTCATTGCGTGTTGTGTATTTAAGATTTTAGGTGGCGAATAACGAATATCAAAAACAGTCATTAACTATCCGAACAGTCTCTTTTAAACCCGCAGTGCATGCAAAGAATTTTGCACTTGTTTGCCAGCATGGGCATTCCGCATATAGTGCAGGGGTCGAATCCTGGTTGGCTTATGAGGTGTTGCGTGAGTTGTTTGTCAACGTGCATTGGCTGTCTTATTTAGAAACCGTTTATTAATTTTATGCTTGCCTTCGTCCTACTATCGCTAGCTTTTAGCCATTAGTACCAATAGCCAACAGCCTTCTTCCTAATGCCTAATACCTAACTTCCTCTTCAGGCATTTTGCCGTGGTTTTCTTTACGCGCGAAGAGGAATAGTAAATCTCCTAGCCGGTTGAGGTACTTTGTGATTTCTGGATCAGGGGTGTGTTGTTGGCAGGCGAGGAGGGCGCGTTCTGCTCTTCTGCATATTGTGCGTGCGAGGTGTAAATGCGCTCCTGCTTCTGTTCCGTGGGGGAGTATGAATGCTTTTTGTGTTGGTAGCTCTTGTTCGAGCGGGTAGAGTAGTTTTTCCAGATAGGCAGTGTGTTCAGAGGTTATTCTTGGCAAAGTCATTGTTAGCTTTTTTGATGTTAATGCTGCTAATTCTGCTCCTATTGTGAACAGTTGGTGTTGTATTTGGCTTAGCGATTCCCGTATTTTTTGGTCCGTCACATAGCATAATGAAACTCCAATGGCTGCATTCAGCTCGTCAACCGTGCCGTATGCTTCTATGCGAACGTCATTCTTACGAACGCGCTCCCCACCAATCAAAGACGTCTCTCCTTTGTCACCTGTTTTTGTTGCGATGCTCATGGAGTTGAGGGTAAGCGTGTTTGTTAATAAAAATTGCGGAAGGGGAAGCTACAGTTTCATTATTCGCAACATTTTTATATGTGCACATCTAACATCATTTGTATACGATGACAGAACTCATATCGGCAAGAATTCCAGAGGAAACCGCGCAGGACATCAAACTATTGGCAAAAGCCAGACATACTGGTAAGACCGAGGTCATTCGAGCACTTATTTTACAAGGGCTCAAAGAAGCAAAGCTGGAGATGTCAATACAGAAGTACAAGGAAGGAAAAGCCACGCTTTGGAAGGCCGCTCAACTGGCTGGTCTGTCTCTTTGGAAGTTTTTGGATGAGGTTAAAAAGAGAAAAATAGGTATGGAATACACGCGTGAAGAGGCACAAGAAGAAGTGAAAGCGGTGTTTGGATGATTGTAAGCGATTCATCGCCTTTGATTTTTCTCGCAAAGCTCAATGTTCTTGAATTGGTTCAAAAACTGTATACAAAGATCATTATCCCAACAGAGGTGTACGAAGAGGTTATCACCATTGGAAAAAAAGAGGGGTTCAAAGAAGTAGTTGTTCTTGAGCAGTTCGTGAGTTCTGGTTTTATCAAGCAAAGAGTGGTTTCAAAAAGAGGAAAAGATTTCAAAAACTTGCACGAGGGCGAAAGAAGCGCTTTACAACTTTGTTTGCAAGAGAAAATTCACCAAATGCTTGTTGATGATAAAGAAGCAGTCGAGTGCTGTAGGATTATGGGAATAGAACCTATTCGAACAACACGCATTTTGCTCATGCTTCTCAAGAAAAAACTGTTGAACAGAGAACAATTCAAAAACGGTCTTGTGAAGCTAAGTAATGAAGGCTATTTCTTTACGATTGACGTGTACAATTACTTGCTTGAACAAGTGAATGAACACACAACGAAAGATTTAAAGTAGTGTTTGCAAAGTCAAATGGTACGCAGCAACTTCTCTATCCGAGTGTTGTGCGTAGACGATGTTTCCGCTGCGCAAAAGTCGTCTGGCAGGAGGGAGGAGTTTTTTGTTTTTTAGTCCGAGGAGTTGGACGCGATTGTATGTTGGATTGCACCCTATTTTGGACCACAAGATGCGTAAACCGTCTGGTCCCTTTGCGGTTATCAATTCTCCTTTAGGGTTGAAATGTGTCTCTTCGAGATCAAATCCTGCAGCGACATACGTATAAGATTGGTAACAAGAGGTGGCGCTTCCATGTTCAAAGACATGATGGTGTCTAATTGCGAGATCTCCATTTTGGTCAATAGCAAACACCTTCTTGCTATGTCCAGAGCGGTATTGTTCTCGAGGACCTCGACCGACATCATCTACACTGTCGCGCTCGGGGCCTAGCTTGTTCAGGGCAGTGTGAACTTTTTTTGCTAATGCTTTTTCTTCAGTGTTGTGTGGTTTGTAATTGTTATCGCACCAGCGCATTTGAAATCCATTAAATGCATCCTCGTCGCTTGTGAAGAAAGCAGGCTGCTGGTCTGCGTAATATTCTCCAGCGATTGGCAACAGTTTTTTCAATTCGTTCAAGACGGTTTGCTTATTTTTTTCTGTTAAGTCTTGTCGTTCTGCACGCCATCCTTGGACGGGATTGGTTGGCGCGCGGTAATTTGTTTGGAGTTGTCGAGTGATTTTTTCAAGAGGAGAAACATCATCAAATTCAAGTTTTCTAAATCGTTTTTTGATCTGTTGCGTGTCTTCTTGAGCCGGGTTTGGAGTGCATGGCTCTAAGTCAAGTTTTTTTGCTCGTTCTACAATGTAATCAATATCGTCTTTTGAAGGCGGGGTTGGGCGGTATGGTTCTAAGTTCAGATTTTTGAATCGTTTTTTGATGCGTGAAAAGTCTTCCGGGGATGGCTTTGATGGTGCGCAGTCATTCAATTCAATGTTCTTGAATCTTTTTTCAATACCATCCTGAATGGAGTGGGAGGTATGCTGGGTATTGTCAGGGTGCACAGCGTGGCCGGTCGTCTGCTGAAGGCTTGCGATATGCGCAGTGGTGAGTACGAGGCTTGCGTCTCCAGCAGGATAAGCGCGGGCAGTTGCGTCAATAACTGTTTGGAAAAGGCAGTGGTTGGGGGAATTCCCGCCTCCAATACCAACAATGTTGATGAGTGCTATTTTTTGTCGGTCTCCTTTGAAAAGTTTTGACATTTTTTCATATTCTGGATATTCACCTTTATGTTCTCTAATAAAATATTCTGCTGTTTTTTGATGGGTGTTCAAACTGTTTTCAAATCCTTCGATGGTATATTCTAGTATGCCTGCTGGTGCTGGCAGTCTTGATTTCCAGTCAGGATACAATTTTTGGTTCTTTTGCTCCTCTTCTCTGTGCGCTTCTCGTAGGTGTTGTGCATTGAGTTCGGCAATTTCCTGGCTGCCAATTGCAGCAATCACAGTGCTGCTAGATCCATATTGAGAGCTGCCATTTTCTCGTTCTATGGAATATTCCAACCAGTTTGTCCGAAGTAGGATTTCACGGTCATGCCATTCAAACTCCTCTTTGGATCGAGTACATCTGCGGAGCAGTGTAATTCTTTTGTTTTCTCGTGCAGTTTGAACAAGTTTGGCAACAAGCGGATCATCAAGTGATATAGGTAAAGTGCCATCAATTCTTTTGAGAAGTTCTTGACTTTTTTTATCAGTGCCGAGTTCTGCGAAAGCTTGAACATAGTTGTCACCGTCTTTGAATTTTATTGATACGGTGCGCGTGTGCTGGTAGTTTTCACTTTTTTCCCAGAAGGCCAATTGTTGTTTATATGCGGGAAGGAGTCTTTCTTTTGCTTTAGTATTGGGATTCTTATAAGTCCAATGCACTTCAGAATATGGGCGTCCATCAGACCGTTCGAGAGAAATCATACGTTCTAAATCAGGGTCTTGAAAGCTCTGTTGGCGAGCGCGTCGATCGTTGGCAATGGCTGCTCTTACAACGATGGCTTCAGCAAGGCTCTGTAGTCTTCCGCCTTGGGCATTTAGGAGTCTACTCAAAACAACCCCTCTTTCTCCCCGGTAGGGACGGTAGATGAAGGTCAGGTTTCCAAGACAGGGTGCGTTGTAAATGGTAAAACTGGTACCTTTTCTTTCAACCCACATGGCTTGGTGAACTGGGGGACATGTTTGCAGCTGTGAATCAGTTGTGTCGAGTGCGCTTGTGTCGCGAAGATCGATTCTCTTAGCTCGTTCTACAATGTGCTGGTGCTCTTCCGGGCCTGGTTGGTTTGGTGGAGTCTCTTCCCAATCAAGGTTTTTGAAGCGTTCCGTTGTACTGTTGGGGATGGATGTGGCTTGAATGCCTTCTTAGCGAATTGAGGGGATAGCGCCTTTCTCGCTTTCTTTCTGGTGCGCGTCGCAGTCATCTTCCGTTCCTCACAAATACGCGTCTCCTTGGCAGATTTTGATGCCTTCAGAGGTGCTTGTTGCTGGTTTGAATTTGGTTGTTTTTTCGTTGGTCATTTTCATTCACCTTTTGTCTCCGTAGTTTTTCACTACAAGTAAGTAGTACATTAGATATTATTATAATTTTCCATTATTTTTCTATATTTTATAGATAATTTTAAATAGAAACTCGATTTATTACGATTTATGGTAGTGGAAAAGCCTGGTTTGATGGAAAATCTAGAGCCGTTAGACGAGAAGGACAAGGTTATCCTAAGAGCACTACAAAGGGACGGAAGAGTTAGCCTGACGAATCTTGCCAAAAAGCTCAATGTGGCAATTGATACAGTTAAGGCAAGAATTGAACGTATGCAGGAAAAGAACGTCATGCACGTTGGTGCCTTTATAAACCCAAAGGCGGTTGGCTATCCTTTAGTCGCAGACGTTAAAATCAAGCTGCACAATAACAGTCAGGAAGATACTGTTGCATTCATTGCTCATTTGAAAAGCCATCCAAGAGTGATAGATCTTCTCTCGTTAATGGGTGATTATGATTTAACGTGCGTGATTATTGCGAAAAATACCTCAGAACTAGAGCAAATCTCGCAAGACATTCGTCAAAAATTCAAGACCATTATTGCAGACTGGCGTGGATTTCTCGTCTTAAGAATGCACAAGTTTGAAGAATACGCATTGGAGTAGGAGTTAAAGACATAACTCGAGCTCAAGAAAGTTTAATATAGCGGGCAAGCTCAGTGTTCTCGATGAGACGTGTTATCATATTCAAAGGTGAAGATGGTTATTGGATTGCGGAATGTCCAACTCTTCCGGGTTGCGTAAGTCAAGGAAAGACAGTGGAGCAAGCTCGTGAAAACATCAGAGAGGCTATTCAAGCGTACATCGAAGCTCTTGAGAAAGATAACCTTCCCGTTCCTCCTGAAACCGAAAGTTTGATGCTTGCCGAGGCATGAAGCTTCCAAGAATCTCTGGCGCAGATCTGGTAAAAATTCTTTCAAAGAAAGGTTTCTATGTCAAGCACCGTGTGGGAAGTCACGTGATCATGCGCCGTGACAGTCCATTTGCCCAGACGAGCGTCCCACAACATGCCGAGCTAGACAGAGGAACTCTGCGGGCGATTATGACGCAGGCAGGTCTCACAAGAGAGGATGTGAATTTCTAATTGACCACGAGCTAGGTATCCTGAGAACGTACAAGTTTGAAGAGTACGCGCGCGAATAGGAAAAGTATTCAAATATGTCAGTTATGTACAATATGTATGGCACATATAACTTTGAGCATTCCGGATGAAGTGTACAGGGAGATGAAAAAGCATCCTGAAATTAAGTGGAGCGAGGTTGCACGAGAGCGCATTATTGAGCGCACCAAGCTTTTGAAAAAGAGCATGCATGTTAAGGAGTTTTTCAGGTTGGTTTCGCCAGAGACGCGCGAGGCGATCGATAAGGTGAGCGAGAAGGAATGGATAGAGTTTACGAAGAAGATACGGGAGAAGGACAAGAAGCGGGCAAGATACTTGATACATCCGTAGCGGTTCATGCGAAGAGCGGAGTAATAACTGTGTTTACCGCGATTGAGTATCCACCCTGTAAGGATCGTGATTTTGATGTACTCTTTCCTGTCACGGGTGATTTTGCAAGAGCAGTTGAGATTGCTGCTCACCTTCTTAAGAGAGGAACGATGATTGGACAATTGATGTTTTGATCGCGGCGATGTGTTTGAACCGTTCTGCTGTTGTTGTGACTAAAGATAAGGATTTCAAATACGTGCAAGAAATTTTTCCAGAGCTAAGGATTGAATGGTGGAAGGGCTAAGGGTTTTTCTTAAAATATGCTGCAATGAAGGGCTCGATTTGAAGGGAAAGGATTTCATCTTTTGTTGCCCATCTGAACGCGGTGTGTTCGGAACTTAATTGGAACTCGCCAGAGAGTATGGTGGTTGAGTACGTGATGAAATGGTAGCGGGTGTTGTTTTCGTATTCATCGAAGGCGGTAACTGGTTTCAGAGCCTTGACTTTGAGGCCTGTTTCTTCGAATACCTCCCGTTCAACGCCGTGAAGGGGGTGTTCTTTTTCTTCGAGATTACCTCCGGGGAAGTCCCAGTGTTCAGGATAGAATCGTGCTTGTTTTGAGCGCAGCAGGATAAGGTATTTTTCGCCTTTTTTGAGCACTGCTTTTTGGATCGTTTTTGTTTTCATTGAGAGAAGAAAATCAGAAGTGAAAATAAAAATCTATCTCTTGCAGTTCTTTGCCCTGCTGCCTACAACCTAACGCCCAATACCCACTGCCTAACTGCACTCACTATGCCCGCATTCATAGCATGTCGGTCCAGAACATCCAGAAAGCATGGCTACATTTGGCGAGTAACACTTTGGACAGTGCTTTTTGTCGTCTTGTGCTTCTGGTTTGACTGTCACGCTTAGTTGTGCTGTGACTTCTGGTGCTGGTGTGCTGACGTGCGGGCTTAGCAATTGTTGGCCTGGCAGGTTGCCTGTTTGTGCCAGGAATTTGCTTAGCGCCATTGAGACAGCGTGTGGGATGCTTTCCACTCTTTTTGGTCCGAAGCCGTATGGCTTGTCGCTTTTGATGCTGTTCAAGTGTTTTCTTATGTCGTTGACGTCTCCGCCCATTTCCAAGTATTTGGAGATGAGTATTCCCATGATGCACGTTAGTCCTGAGATTTCTGTTCCAACAGGTGTTATGTTGGTGAACACTCTCATGATTTCTCCGTTGTGGTGGTCGACGTGTATGTGGATTGGTCCGTGTCCTGTGTCGAGCTTGTAATACACTGAGCCGACTCCTTCTGATGGGTCGATTTTTGGTTTTGCTTTGACTTCTTCTTTTTTGGTGATGTTGAGCACTTGGTGGCTCTTGCACCCGTCTCTGTAGACTGTTATGCCTTTACATCCCAGTTCCCATGCTAGCAGGTAGGTTTTCTTGATGTCTTCCACGTTTGCGCTGTTTGGCAGGTTGATTGTTTTGCTGACGCCGTTGTCTGTGTATTTTTGGAATGCTGCTTGGTGTTTTACGTGGTAGTCTACTGCTACGTCGTGTGCGCTTGCAAATGCCCTTTGTATTGATTCTGGCACTTCTTTGACGCCTCTGACTGAGTTGTGGTTTGCTTCTATTTTTTTCCAAAGCTCAACCGGTTGCATTCCAAAGAAGTTGTTTTTCTCCGCGACTGTCATGAATATTGGGTTGACTTCGTGGAAGACGTCTTTTTCGTCGGGTTGTTGTCCTTTTTTGAGCATGTCCAGGGCTTTGGCATTATATCTTGTGTATGCAATGCCGAAGAATGGTTCGATTCCTCCACCTTGTAGTCCTGCGCAGATCGCTATGGTTCCTGTTGGCGCGATTGTTGTTCGTGCGCAGTTGCGTGGCCTTCCTTTTGCCCATTCTTTTGCGTACTGCCCGCTCGGGTCATAGATGCTGTCTTTGTAGTTGGGGAATACTCCTCGTTCCAATGCTAGTTCTTCGCTTGCTTGGAGGCTTTTTTCGTTGATAAATGCCATTAGCTCTTCTGCTTTTGCGAGTGCTTCTGGACTGTCGTATGGTATGTTTAGTAATGCCAGCGCTTCCGCCCAGCCCATTACTCCAAGGCCGATTCGTCTGTTTCCTTTTGCGATGTGTTCGATTTCTGCCAGTGGGTAGTTGTTCACGTCGATTACGTTGTCTAGGAACCTTATGCTTAGCTTGACTATTTCTCCTAGTCGTGCATAGTCGATTTTGCCCATTACGACGAACTTTGACAGGTTGATGCTTCCTAGATTGCATGGCTCGTACGGTAGTAGTGGTTGTTCTCCGCAGGGGTTTGTGCTTTCTATTTGGCCGATTTTTGGTGTTGGGTTGGATAGGCTGTTGTTGATGTTGTCTATCCATATCATTCCTGGATCGCCTGTTTTCCATGCGTAGTCACAGATCATGTTGAAGACTTCTTTTGCGTTTGCTTTTCCCATCGGTTCTTTTGTGCGCGGGTTCAAAAGGTCGTAGTCTTCTCCTTTCTTGACTGCTTCCATGAACTTTTTGTCTACTGCTACTGAGATGTTGAAGTTTTCCAGTTTTCCGTCTTCTGCTTTGTGTTTTATGAAGTCAACCACGTCTGGGTGCCAGTATGGTAGGATTCCCATGTTTGCTCCTCGTCTGGTTCCGCCTTGTTTGACTTCTTGTGTTGCGTAGTTTATGATTGAAAAAGGAGATAGCGCTCCTGATGCCACTCCTTTTGTGCTTTTTACTCGGTCTCCTTTTGGTCGTACGCGGCAACCGCTGAATCCTGTTCCTCCTCCGCTTTTGTGGATGAGCATGGTGTGTTTGACCAGGTCTCCCCAGCCTTCGATGGAGTCTTCTATTGGCAGGACGTAGCATGCGCTGAGTTGTTGTAATTCTCTGCCTGCATTCATGAGTGTTGGGCTGTTTGGCAGGAAGTCGAAGTTTGCCAGCATGTCGTAGAACTGGTTTGCTACTTTTAGTGCTACTTCTCTTGCACGTGCGCTGTTTTCGAGTAGTTTGTAGAGGTTTTGGGTGAACCTGTGGTGGTTTTGGTCTTGGTCGCCGTGGTTTTTGGCTCCTGTGTGAATTGTGATTAGCTCGCTGGTTTCTCCGTTGCCTACTTCAACCCATTCTTGCGTGTATCGTACGCCTGCAAATATTTGGTCGCGGGGTACATCTGGGTGGTAGAGTAGTTCTGTGAGTGCAATGTTTTTTGCTACGTTCCATAGCCAGTATTCGACGCTTGGGTCGTCTCTTAGGTATTTGTCTTTGATGACTTTGCGTTGGTTTTCAGTTAGTGGTATGTTTCCAAATGTTGGTTTGTCCCAGTCCAGTTTCACTTCTTTTGTATCTGCTTTGATTGGCGTCATTGAACGACCTCCATTTTTTTGAGTAATTTGATAGCGTGAACGAACTGGTCTGCGTGTTTGAACTTGCGGTATACGCTGGCAAATCTGACGTATGCTACGTCGTCTATTTTGGCAAGTTCTTGCATTATGAATTCTCCTATCCTGCTGGTTTTTAGCTCGTTCTTTCCGGTTTGCCTTATGGCGTTTTCCACGAAGCCCACTATCCCCTCTAATTCTTCGCGTTTTACCGGCCGTTTTTCACATGCGCGCATTATTCCTTTAAGAATCTTTTCCCGTGAGAATGGTTCTCGTCTCCCATCGCGTTTTACAACAGTGAGTTCTTCCAGTTCCATGCGTTCGTAGGTTGTGAAGCGTTTTTCGCAGTCTATGCACTCGCGTCTTCTTCGTATGCTGTGCATTTCAGGTGTTAACCTGCTGTCTAGGACTTTTGTTTCTGATTCTTTGCAAAACGGGCACTTCATTACGTATCACCAATCTTTTTTGTCCCAGCCCACTCTCCAGTGGCAGAAAACCACAACATCTTGTGGTTCTCGTCTGAGGAGTATACTATAAATGGAAATCCTATTTAAACATTGTCGCGCCTGAACATATATTCTATCCAATAATTTTTCACTAATGTTGTTCCACTTGACAGTTAAACTATTTGTGCTTTATCGAGATAGAAAAAGTTTTGCTAACTGGGGAGTGTAACGGTCGTCGGGTATCGTCGGAGATTTCAAGTAAAATTAAGCAGCGTTTTCGGCGTTTTTGTCAAAACAATCGATTCCTTTTTTGTTATCAGGACGTCATCCTCTATTCTGATGCCGTATTTTCCTATTTCGTAAAGTCCTGGTTCGATTGTTACAATGCATCCTGGCAAGAAGGTGTATGGTGTTGGCTGCGCATCGTGCACTTCTATTCCTACTGAATGCCCGATTCGGTGGATGAACTGGTTGCCGAGTGTTTTGTGTGCTTCCTCGTTGATGTTTTCAAGCGTGTTGCCCTGAACACAGTTCTTGATGCTCTCTTGCTGTACTTGCAGCACTTTTCGATAGAGCTCTTTGTCTGTGTTGTTTGGCGTTCCAAAATAAATAGTCCTTGTGATGTCCGAGCAATAGTTCTTGTAAACAACTCCAAAGTCTATGACAGTGAATCCTTTGAGTTTCGTTTTTGTCGGAACATGGTGTGGTGTTGCCGCATTGCTTGCTGTTGCGACGATTGGCGGGAAGCTTGGCTCTAGTTCCTCTTCGTTCATCTGTTGTTTTAGGAAGTTTGCCACGTCGAGCTCTGTTGAGAGTGTTGACAGCTTTTCAAAAAGTTCGTGAAGGATGTTGTCTGTTATCGCACAGGCTTTTTTGATTCTGCTTATTTCTTCTTCTGTTTTCACAAGTCTAAGTTCAGTGCAAAGGCTTGTTATGTCTGTCGTGCTTGCTGTTTCCTGGATTTTTTGCGCGTGTGCGAATGAGAGTTGTTTGTTGTTTATGCCGATGTTTTTTGCTGGAAAATTGTTTTGTAGTTCTTCAAACAGGTTTTTGCCCTGTTTCACGACTTCAACAGTTGAAGCGCGTGCGAAGCGTTCTGCTTCAAATCCTTGAACGAAGAGAAGGGGTTTTCCATCAGAAGGTACGGCAAGACATGCGTGAAAGGGTTTGATTCCTGTAAAATAGGTTATGGCGGGATCGTTGTCAAAGAAGAGTGCAAGGTCGAGATTGTTATTGGAAAGTTTTTCCTGGAGTTGTTTGATCATTCAGGGTACGCTTCTCTGATAAGTTGTTCTTTGCCTGTGAATTTGGCGCGTATTGGTGCGAGTAGTGCGTTGATTTCTTTTGCTGCTGCTTTCTTCAAGTCCATTGGGTGCAATTTACCGTCTGTATACGCGCGTTCGATTTCTTCATAAGTTTTGAACGTGAGTGGTCCGCCGAACTTTTCCGGTCTTTCTATGGTTAATTGTTGTCCTTTGTCTGCTTTGTGTGTCATGATTACGTGTTTCAAAAATGCTAGTACGCCGTTGTTTTCGACTTGTTTTTCCGGGCAGTACGCTGCGTTTAGCCTGTCGTTTACTGTTTTTTCGTCGTCTAACAGGTCGATTTTGCTTCCTTTTTCTGAGCTGCTCATTTTGCCGCTTGCTGTTAGTCCGGGGATTAATGGGGTCATGAATTCTACTCTTGGCTTGTAGCCGAGTTTTGGCAGGTTTTCTCTTGCGAATACGAGGATTTTGCGCTGGTCTACGCCTCCGTATTGGACGTCAACTTTTAGGTATTCTTCGTCTATTGACTGCATTAACGGATACAATAGTCCTGCGAGTTTTGGCGAGTCGCCCATTTTCACAACTTCTGATGCTGCTCTTGTCGCGTCGTGTACTGTTACAAAAGTGCTCAACTTTAACACGTCGAACATATAGTCTTTTTTTAGCTGGAAGTCGCTTCCTTTGATGAGTTCTAGCTTGTTTAAGTCTGCGCCTATGCTTTCGAAGATTGCAGGGATTATGATGTTGTAGTACTCGTATCTTTTTTCCAATAGTGGCCAGGGTGTTTTGTCTAGCGCTCCGTGTATGTCTGCTAGTAACACTTTGACCTTGAAGCCGGCCTTCATAAAGTCAGCCATTTTTGTTACCCAGACAAAGTATCCTATGTGCGGGCTTCCTGTGACGCTTGTTCCCAGGTACACTGCTGGTTTTTTCTTGGTTTGCAAGAGTTTTCTTAGTTCTTCTTCTGTGATGATTTCTTGCGTGTTTCTTTTTAGCAGTGCGAGCTTTTCTTCAACGTTCATAATGAGCGATGAAGAACAGGGGTTTTTATGGCTTTCTAGAATTATACCAATATGGCATTAACAGTTCCGTCTTGTCCAGGACGGGATGTTACGCGTGCTTTTCCTGCGTCTGTTTGTATGATTGCGCCTTTGACTATGATGTTTCGTCTCACAAAGTGTCGGTTTGCCGGGCATTCTGCTACCGTCTTGATTGGTGTTTTTGTATATTTTTTGCTTTTTGGATCGTAAACGTTTGCGTATTCTGCTACGAGAACTTTCATTTTTATCGCGCTGCTTTTTAGGTCGACTACTTTTACTTTGTGCTTGCCGATTTTTGTGCTGGTCGGCTGGCTGCCTAGTTCGTATTTTCGTTTTCTTCCAACTGGGTGGTAGACGCCTCCTGTTGGCTTTTTGCTCATTCTTCCGCGGTGTATTACGACCATGGGTTTGAGACCAGAGGGGGTGTTTAAAAAGCTTTCGTTCGTGTGGCAAACTTTTTAATGCACGGTTGGTTTCTGATGCGTATGAGAGATTATGTTGGTTTTTTCGAGCATGCTTTGCATGTCCTTTCCAAGTGCAAGGTTATTTATGATGTTGGTGGTGGCTCTCCTTTTCAGAAGTCGTTGGCAAAGTATAGGTCTTGGTTCGATGATTCTGTTGTGAAGTCTGTTGATGTTGATGCGCGTTTTGGTCCGGATATTGTTGGTGATATTCATAATTTGCCTTTGGAGAATGGTTGTGCTGATGGCGTGTTGTGTCTGAGTGTTTTGGAGCATGTTTCTGATCCGAAGAAGGCGGTTCAGGAAATGCATCGCATTTTGAAGCAGGGCGGAGTTTTTGTTGGTTGGGTTCCTGCTGTTTATCCGTATCATGCCAGGAAGGGGTTTTATCCTGATAATTTCAGATTTTTTGATGATGGTTTGCGTGTGTTGTTCAGCGATTTTTCAAAGCTTCAATTGCATAAGACTGGTGGCTATTTTGAAACAATGTTGTATTTTTTGCCCGGTCAAGTGTACTTGGTTCGTTTTGGGGGTGTTGCGTACTTTTTAGATAGGTTGTTCAGAACTCATAAGCGTACTGTTACGCGCGGTTTTTACATCCTTGCCATAAAGTAGTTAGAAGTTTCTTCATCCTTCCGCCTTCATCCTGCGTCCTGTTACTGGTCGAAACCTTTAAATCAGTATTCTGTTATCTTGGCTTATGCTTTGGCTCGTGCTGTTGTTGTTGGCGTCTTCTGTTTCTGGCTTGTTTGTTGAGCCTGTTGTCATTAAGGGCGATCATCCTTCTTTGTATGGTGATGTTGTTGTGTTTGAGCGTGAGGGTAATGTTGGCTATTATGACCTGTCCAAGCGTGAGGAGGGTGGTCTGGGTCCGGGGAGTAATCCTTCTATTTTCGGTTTTACTGTTGCATTTGAGAATGGTGGCAATGTTGAAGTTTTAAGCTTGCGTGATAAAAATGTAAAGATTGTTGGCGCGGGTAGAAATCCGTTTGTGTTTTCTGAGTTTGTTGTTTTCTCGACTTTGGAGCAGGAGTTGGGTGTTGATTTTTCGAATGATGGTGACCTGGATGATGACATTTTGCGCTTGTATGATTTGAAGACTCAGGAGCTGGCGAATTTGAAGGCGGTTGGCGATTTTCCTGTTCTTGGCCAGCGTCATATTGCGTTTTTGACTGAGGAGGAGCAAGTTGGTGTTGATTTAAACGCTGATGGTGACAAGGCTGACAAGGTGGTAAGAATTTTGGATAGGGAGTCTAGGCAGGTTTCGAATGCGCGAGTGGCAGCTAAAGATAGGTTGTCTTTGTCAAAGCAAGGCGTGATAGCTTTTAGCGCTGATGGCAAGATAGCATTGTTGGACGTGAAATCGCAGTCATTGCGGTTAACGAATTTTTCAGGGTCCAATCCCTCAATAAATGAGGGTGTTGTTTTCGAGCGTGGTGATCAATTGTTTGGTTTGTCTGAAAACAATTCTGTTGCAAAACTTGGCATTACTGGCAGCAATCCTTCGTTGTTCGGCAGAATGTTGGTTTTTGTTTCTTCTGAGGGTGATGTTGGTGACTTGAACGAGGATGGTTCTTTGGATCGTGTGATTAGGTTTGTGCAGGAAGAGGATTCTGATGGTGATGACTTTTCTGATTTTGTGGATAATTGTCCTAATTTGCCTGGCAGTTGGCCTGATTTGGATGCTGATGGTTTAGGTGACGGGTGTGACGAAGATGTTGTGAAGGTTGAGCAATCAGAATCGCGTTTAGAAGCGCAACAAGATAATGAAACTGTCGTTTCGAATGTTGCTGAGGATTCAGGTGTTGCGTGGTATTGGTATGTTTTGATTATTGTGTTTTTGGTTGTTGTTTCGCCGTACGTGTGGAGGGCTTGTTGGAAGTATCATCGGAAGCGGCGGAAGGGTTTTGGGTTTTAGCGCAGTCGAGGATGTAGCCTAGCGTGCTGTTTTTGTCGCTGAATGTTTGCATTGTTTTGCATGTTGTGAAATATTTCCAGTATTTGCTTTCTCTGCTGATTTGTGGGTAGTCTATTATCATGAATGTTCCGTTGTGTTTGTCGAATTTTGCCAAGTTTGCATCGAAGTATTCAGGCACTGCATAGAATCGTCCTCCGTATTTTCCTGATTTGACTAGTTCGTATGCGAATGCGTCGTTGAATGTTATGATTTTTTTGATGTTGGGGTTTGTTAGCACTGAATTTAGTGTTTGCTTTCCGACTGCTTGGACGTTTGGTGACATTGCTGAAAACACAAACTCTTCTGTTAGTATTAGGTTGTATGCGAGTGTTATTGATAGGAACATTAGGAAAAATGTTGTTGCACGTTTTTTGTTGAGCAATCCTATTATTATAAATGCAAATGCGAGCGAGAAAAATGTGATGATGAATGCTGCGGTGACTTGGAATCCTATTGGTCCTGATCCTCCTGTTAGCGGTACCCAGAACAGGAGGTTTGCAGTTAGTATGTGTTCAACGTATGCTGTTTTTGGGTATAGTGGTAGCGTTTCTGCTTGCATGCTGTTGAGAAATATGCCGGGCAGTAGGAAAAGCAGTGTTGCGCGTGCGAAGAATGCTGCGTTTTTCTTCAGCGCAGGCAGAATTTTATTGATGAAAATTCCTGCTAGTATTGCAAGCGGGTAAATTATCGTCATTAGGTAGCGTTCGAGTGGTCTGTGGCTAACGTCCACGATGAACAGATAGAATGCGAGCGCTATTGCGATCCAGCTGAGCAGGAATGTTTTTTTTGGTGTTTTGTTGAACATGCTCCATACGACAAGTCCGATAAAGGGTGAGACGTAAATGAGTGTGATTGCGAGCAGTAGCATTGTGTGGAAGTAGTCTCTGCTTAAAATGTTCAATAGGGGGAATGATGATCCGTAGCCAAAGGCGTAGCGTAGGTTGAAATGAGGATAAATCACTCTGAGGAGTGGAAGAATAATTGCTGCTGCTGCAATGGTGATTCCTGCGTAGATTGCGAGGTTTTTGATTGTTTTGCGTAATGTATTCTTTGAGAATACGTGCAGTGCGAGTGTTGGGTAGAATAAAACAAATGGCAGCTTGATGAGTGTTCCTGCCGCCGCGCTTGCAGCTGACAAAACAAGCCAGGAAGTTTGTTTTTTCTCTTCATATCTGAAGTAAGCGTACGCTCCAAGCAAAAAGAAGAAGGGCATTATTGCTCCGTCTGTGTCAAGCATTGTTGAGGCAAGCACGGAATACATGCTTAGCGTCAGAGCAATTAGTCCGCTGATTGCTGCGGATGTTCCTGCGTACCTTCTGAGTATGAAAAAGACTAGAATTGCATCTAGTACTGAAAAGAAGAGTGGCACAAATCTTAGAGTTGTATAGCCCGTCAATACTCCGCCGTAGTGCATGATTATTTCTCCAAGTGGAGGGTGTGGGATTTTTCCTAGCATTCCTTCTGCTGGATCGACGATGAGTGCCCATTTGTGTTCGTCTGCATAATATGAGAAGGTTGCAGGAATTACTCGTAAGAGGACGAATGCGACCAGTATGAGAATTACGCTAGTTATTTTTTTCATTGATTGCCACCACTAGCATTTGTTTTGCAAACGGTTTGAGTGGTGAGTGTAGGTAGAGCCATACTAGCCAGCCTGGCGCGGGAAGCTTGCTGCTTTTGAATGAGAGTGGTAGGAATTTGGGCTTGCAGGTCTTGACTGTGAATTCTTGTGTTGCGAGGAAGTCGCACAAGCTGATGTGGCTGAAGATTTTTTTGTGGGTGTAATCGTCGAAGTATTCTTTTGTAGCGTAGCGATAGTTTGGCTGAAGGAGAATTAGTTGTCCTCCTGGCTTTAGCAGATGTGAAACGTTTTTCATTATTTTTTCCAGGTCTTCATCTGTGAAGTGTTCAAGTAGATTGCTGGCGAATACTATGTCGAACTTTTGGTTGAGTGTGAATGTTCGCACGTCTGCGACGTGTGCGTGTACGTCTGTTGCAGCGTATTTTTTGACATTTGGCGTTATGTCAACCACGTGTTTTTCTTTTGCTTTGACATTGTTGATGAAGTCGCAATAGCCTCCACCGAGTTCAAGCACTGTTGCATCAGGAGTTATCCAGCGTGAGAGGTAGCTTGTAATTTGTTTCCAAACAACCGTTCTGCGGGGGTCTTGTGAGTATCGGGTCTCAAAATATTTCATGGGTATCGTCCTAGCCAGGATAGCATGCGTGTCTTGAGCAAGTATGCAATCATGATTAACCCTAGTTTGAATGCTCTCCACTTATTTTCAGTAAATCCTTTTCCGCCTTCTCTTCCTTTGTAATTTACTGGAACTTCTGTGAACTTGAGTTTTTTGAGCGCTACCAATAGGAGGATTTGTACGTTGAATATGTTGTGGCCTCCTTGGAAGTATAGTTGTATTTTCTTGAGAGCGCTTTTGCGTAGCAGTCTCATTGTGCAGCCTACGTCGCTCAGGTGAGGTGTTCCATACAATACTTCAACAAGTTTTGCCACAAACCAGTTTCCCCATTTGAGGAATAGCCCCATGTTTGCTCCTTTCCAGATTAGAGCTCGTGTTGTTCGCGTGCCGAAGACAACATCAAAATCATCTGAGAAGACAAGTAATTTTTCAATGTCTCTTGCAACGTATGTGCCGTCTGGTTCGGATAGTATGATGAGGTCTCCTGTTGCTTCTTGGAATCCTTTTCTTGTCGCCCAGCCAAGTCCTTGTTTTTTTTCATAGACTAGAGTGGCTGGTGTTTGTTTTACTTCTTCATCTGTTCCTTTTTTGGCGTTGTTGTTAATAACAACTACTTCATCAACAAGTCCTGTTGCATAAAGGTCTTGTATTGCTTTGCGGATGGAATCTTTTTCGTTGTAGGTTGGCAGCACAACGCTGACTTTTTTCTCTTTGTACATAAGTCAGTGTGTTAAAGGCAGGTTTAAAAATGTTTTCGGAGTATTGTTATGGTGTTCCGTCGAACATCGAAAATCGAATTACGAAACATTTAAATAGTCTCCCTCTGGCTTCGAGCAAAGAGGTGGATTTAAAATGGAAGCAAGACCGCTTGATGCATTGAATCGCGCTCGTGACCGCAAGGTCATAGTGGAGTGCAAGAATGGCCGGCAGTATGTTGGTTCGCTGAGAGCGTTTGATATTCACATTAACGTTGTTTTAGACGATACAGAGGAACGGGTTGATGGTGAAGTGAAGCGTAAGCTTGGCACTGCGTTTATTCGCGGTGACACAATCATTCTCATCAGTCCTGCATAACAATGAAAGGACTTGGCGGTACTGGTTCGCAGGGATTGCGCTCGCGCGGGAAGTCACACATTCCGTGCAGGCGTTGTGGCAGGTGTAGTTATCATGCTACCAAGAAGGCTTGTGCGAGCTGTGGTTTTGGCAATGGTCCGAAAATGCGTGGCTATGCTTGGAAGAACTCAAGAAAGCGAAGCAAGCTATGATTTCTCAATAAGTTTAAGAACAATCATCTTATTTTTACTTTGACGCGGCGGTACCGAAGCGGTCAAACGGGCTGGATTTAGACTCCAGCGGCTTAGTGCCTTCGCAGGTTCGAATCCTGTCCGCCGCATAAGATAGGAAATGCGCAGCATATTCTTGTGGATAAATCACGATGGATTCGAAGCTCCGAACGTCCGCAGACGGGCTGAGGTTCGAATCCTGTCCGCCGCATTGTGAGCGAAGCGAACAAGCAAGGACAGGTTCCGACGACCGCAGTCGGCGACTACCTGTCCGCCGCATGAAAAAGGCCGCCGGCGCCGGGATTTTCATCCCTACGGTCGTACACCGAAAGGTATTTGAACCCAGAAGCCCTTACGGGCAGCGGTGTTTCGGACCGCCGGCCAACCTGGTTAGCCAACGCCGGCGTGTTTTTCTTTCTTTTTTACTCAAATTTATACCAGTCGATGATAAATCGGGATAGTTTATGGTTTGAACCGGAGAAACAGTTGTTTTCTGTAGTGTTTTCCGGATATTTTGCTGACCAAACCCTTTTCGTCTGTTCTATTCAGAAATATTCTTTGTAATACTCTCTTAATCCTTCTATTGTTTCTTTGCTGAAATCAAATCGCATGGCTGTTTTGTTCATTTGGTTGCAGTGTTCGTAGAATTCTGCTTGGGTGTATGGTGTGAGGTTGAGTTGTTTCAGGAGTTTTTTGATCGTTTCATGTGCGTCGTTTGCTTGTTTTTCTTCGCATAGGATTTCTGCTTCGAAGGTGTGTCCATGTCCTGGGAAAGTGACGAGGGCGAATTCGACGTTTTTGTATGTGTAGACTTTGCTGTGTGCGGGGTGGATGATGCCGTGTTCCCATCCTAGTGGCAGAGGAGTTGTGTTTGTGCTTGTAGTTGGTCGGATGTTAGTTGTACGGTGATTTCTTTGCGACCGTTGGTTGGGCGGAATGTTCCGTGTTTTAGAGTGAGTTCTGGTTGTTTGTTGGTTATTCTTATGCGCAGGTCTACTTGTTCATCTTTGATGTCGTTTATGTCTTCTGGTATTTCCCCGCGGAAGTATAGGAGAGATAAGCGCTTTTTTTCTTTGATGAACTTTCCATTTTCTTGGAAGAAGTGTGATAGTCTTTCATACTGCTCGTTTGTAAGCGGTCCGATGTACTCGACTTCGTGCATGGTGCGTTTGCTTCTCGTAATATTTATATACTCTCCGGTGTATGTTTGTTAAAAAAGGTGCTCATGGAACGTTTTGCTGTTTTGTCAATTTTGGGAATTGTTGTTATTTCGTTGGTTGCCGTTCTTGGTGAGCTTTCCTTGACTGGCATGCAGGGGTTTCCTGTTGGTTTGCCGTCTCAGTTTATTCCTACTGTTGTTGGCAACCAGCCTCAGTGGCATTATGATCCGCAGGGTGGTGGCAGGCCGAGTACTGCTATGCCGAAGGGTATGACTGGTCCTGGTCCGACGTCTATGGAGCGTTGTCAGAATGGTGTTGATGATGATTTTGATAAAAAGGTTGATTGTGATGATCCTGATTGTTCTGTTGATTTGATGTGTAGTGGTGGTTGTAGGATTGATCGTTGGAATATTAAGAAGGCTGGTTCGAAGGTTTGTATGAAGGGTGTTCGTATGGTTTGTGAGAGGACGTCATCTGGTTTTGGTTGGGTGACGCGTGCGTGTTTGAAGGGTCAGAAGTGTTATAACGGTAATTGCAGGTGATGACTATGGAAAAATTTGTAGTTTTTATGATTGTTGGCATTGTCGTGATTTCGGCTTTTGCAACGTTTGTTGCTGTTGGTGACCCTTCGGTTACCGGCCAGGCGTATGGTGCTTGGATGGCTTATGGCACTGGTGGCAAGTTGTATGGCCCTGGGTTGAAGCGAGCTCAGCAGCGTGCTGATCGTCTTGCGTCTGTGAACGAGCATGATTTGTTCGTTCAGCGTATGCAAGGTAAGGTCGTTGCGAATAAGGATAAGTTGGTTTGTGGCCCGTCTTCTGATGGGCCTGATCCGTGCTTGTGGTTTGAGGACAAGCAGCAGTGGTGTTGTTTGCCTGGTGGCAATAATCAGGATGTTCTCGCTCCGGTGTACAGATTGCCTCGTGATAAGTATGTCTATGGTGCTGCTACGAGTTCAGGGCTTCCGTTGCGATGAATAGATTATAAAGGTATAGGGTGGAAGGATGAAGACGTCTATCTTCGCCCTTCCGCCTTAGTCCTTCTTCCTACCACTACCTTCTAATAGCCAGCAGCCAATAGCTAATTGCCATGAGTCGTAATCCGGTTTTTGAAGGTATTAAAGAAGAAGATTTGTTGAAGGACGTGCCTGTTTCTACATTGAGGAAGCCTTTGTTGATGGTTGTTGGTTTTTTGTTGTTGGTGTTGGTTGTTTCTTTGGTGTTTTCTGATTCTTTGCAGAGTTGGGTTGAGAGTAGTAAGGTTAGTTCTGCTTCTTTGGTTTTTTCTGATGTTTCTTTTGTTTTTGTGAATGGTTCTTTGGAGCGTTTGCAAGAGGAGTATGTTGCTAATCAGCATCGTGAGATTAAGGCGTGTTTGTTTGGCAGGGTTTCTGGTTCGGAGTATATTATAGAGCGCGTGTTTTTTCCGGAGGTGTTGCGCGCGTCTGTTGTTCATGTTTCTAGTGTGTCCTGTCCTGCTGGTGTGCTTGTTGATGTGCATAGTCATCCTGTGTGGGAGTGTTTGGCGAGTGATCAGGACGTTTCTGTTTATAAAGAACTTATAAAAGAAGACTCACGTACCAGGATGTTGGTGATGTGTTCAAGGGATCGTTTCGGCAAGGTCAGTATATAAATCACCGTCGATAAACGCGTGGAACAAGTACGTTTTCCAGAGAAAAAGTACGGTGGATTGCGCGAAAAATTTATAAGCAGACAAATTTTCTAGTTGTCTGGTAGCTTGAACTCGTTACCAGATTGTGGCTTGTAAAATAAAGAGAGGGCGTGTTCCACAAAAATGGTCATTCAAAAAACAGCCATGTACGACGGTTTTGGAAAATTCTTGCTGTATCAAGTAAAGATACCGAAAAACACGGAGGTGTTTGTTAGATGAAAGCAATACAAGCGGTAAAAAAGATGGTGGCTTTGGGTATGGGTTTGACCATGGTTGGTGCGACGATTTTCGGTGCATCAGCGGCCAAGTTGTCAGATTACCCGGCGCCATTCGTCGTGAATGGAACGCCTGCTTCAAACCTGGCTATTATTGTCGGTGACCAAGCAGATGGTTCAGACGTTGTCGGTGCAGTCGACATTATTCAGAGCCTTCAATCGCAGGCAGTAGTGAAGGTCGCAGCAACTGGTGCGCCTTCGCAGCTCGTGGTTGAGGGTGATGCGGTGGAGATCGGATCGACCTCTGACTTGCTGGAAATTGGCGAGAAGATTGGGGACGTTCGTGAGACTCTTACTGAAGTGGACCTTGACATGCTCAAGGGTGGTCAGATTGTTACTGATCAGGGTAGCACGGAGTTTAATCAGTATTTGAGGTTTGTTACTCCGGCGGGTACTCCGGTGGCGCACACGAATTTGCGTTCGAGTTCAGTGATTTTTGCTGAGGATGAGCGTGATCGTGTTGGTCATTACCTTTTTTGGGACGATGGCGACTTGATTTTTGAGTGGGAACTCGAATTTGAAGAGGGTCTTGAGTCTGAGGTTGAGGGCGACGACTTGGTGGATTTGGAAGACGAGGATGTCACCATTCTCGGCCAGCCTTTTGTCATTGTTGACACGGATTTGCGAGTTAACAACGTGGTCTTGGCAAACTTGGGTAGTGCGGGTAATACTTTGACAGGGACTAATGCGACGCCAGACCTTACCATTGAGTTTATCGGTGGTGCGGTTTCCGCTGTTCTCGGAGAGAACGATAAGGAGACTTATGTTGTTGATGGCAAGGAGTACGAGGTTGAAGTTCTCGTTATTTCCGAGACGTCCAACGCAGGTGAAGGGTCGGTGAAGTTCCGTATCAACGGAGAGATTACCGATGAGCTTGAAGATGGTGAGACTGACGTCCTTGCAGACGGTACCCAGATTGGTATTCGTGACATCCTCGCGACTGGTAAGGACATTCAGAAGTCCATCGTTCAGTTCTATCTTGGTGCGTACAAGGTTGAGTTCCGTGATACAAACACGTCGAATGCACTCTTTGTCGCTGCAGGTGCTGAAGTGAATGAGGAAACCATTGAGGACTCGTTTGTGTTGATCAATGGTCAGTTCGTAACGAACCCGCCGCAGGCCAACAGTTTGACCGGCGCAGAGTATGAAGTGGCATCTTTGAGGTATCACTTGACTGCTGACGCAGTGCTTGGCGACATGTATATCCCGCCAGGAACTGGTGTTCGTGCGCAGCTTGATGAGCCTGAGGGCTTGTTGACTCCGAACTGGGACATTCGATACGAGGGCTTGATGGACACTGGTGTCACGTTGGTTCGTGTTGATGCAGCTGGTGACGACGAGTATGACTTGGAGTTCACCAACCAGGAGGGCATCTTTTTCGATGTTCCTTTGGCAAGCAACGAGGCAGGAAACACTGCTGCAGCCCTTGGTTTGACTGGTGGTTCTCCGGCGTTCACGCACCAGCTCAAGTATGGTGACGACGATG
>JACQMY010000034.1 GCA_016203305.1 Candidatus Woesearchaeota archaeon | reverse complement strand
GTATTACTTAGTAATACTATGGAGACTGTGAGTGTTAAGTTGGAGGAAGAATTTGCAAGGACTGTTGACAAGGTGATGAAGAAACATCATTACGCCACAAAAACTGAGTTTATCAGGGAGGCTATGCGGGATAAAGTTGTTTCATTGGAGAAAGAGGAGTTGTTGATGCGCGTGAATAAGTTGTACGGTTTTTCTAAACGAAGGACAACGGATGAAGATTTGCACCGCGCACGTGAGCGTGCTGTGGCTGAATTGGAAAAAGAGCTTCAATAAAGTTCTTCAGGCACGCATGTTTTTGTGATGTCTTTGAGCTTTTCGAAGTCGTGGTCTCTGGATACAAGAACAGCATTATTATCACGCGCAAGTACGGCATGGATGGCGTCTCCAAGTGGAATTTTACGTTTTGAGGAAAGTGCGCGTGCTTCTTCGTTTTGCGTCCGATAAAGGTGAACGTGTCGAAGACCATTTGGTCTGACAATTTTGAACAACAATGCTATTTCATCAGAAGAGTATCCAAGCTGTTTGAGTTCTCTAACATGCAAATCCGAATAAAGGATTATCGTTCCTTGTTCAATAATTGTTAGTATTAGCTTACGCGCACACTCTCCATTCTGCCCTCTCTTTTCATGAAAATCCAACCATATCGAAGTATCGAGATAGTAAATCATTATAAAAAAAGGGGGAAGGTGAGGGGAGGTTGACCCTCTACCTTCGGAGAAAGAGGTGTGGCATAGTATGAGCATAATTATGCTGCAAGGTAATTCATGCTTCCAGGTAGCCTTTCATGAACGCTGCGTCGATGCTATCAATTTCGTCTTCTTCTTCGAAGTAATCGATAACGTCATTTCCGTCGTAGAGGTCTGCCATATTACACCCACCTCCTGAGGTTGAGTTGTGCTGCTCTTGGCTGGGTTGCCTTTGTGACCATTGTGATTTGGTCAAGGAATAGTTGTTGTACTTGTTTTGTTTCCATTGTTTATCACCTCTTTTTGCCGGCAGTTTTCTACCGACTACAACCTACAAACTACCAACTTCGCTTTAAATAGCCCACGAAGGCGTTTGTCCAGTGTCCAGTGGACTTTATCATCTATAACAATATGTTTTTAAGGCAGAGTTCTTTTTAGCGCATTATGCAAATCCCGTGGCAAATTCAACAGTACATCAACAATCCTTCAAGCATTCCTAAAGAGTACCTTATTGGTGGCGTGGTCTTGATAGCGATTATTGTTTGGCTTTTACGTGGGAAGAAATCCTCAGAAGAAATGCCTGGAATAGGACATCATTAGCTTCTTCATCCTACATTCTAATTCCCAACGCCTAATACCTACACCCTAATACTCATCCAAGCTTTTATTCTTTCCAGAAAGTAGTGTGGTTGTTCCGTCTTTTCCGCCTATGACTTTTTTGGCTTCGATAAAGCCTCCTGCGTTGAGCTCCTCTACTCTTCGCTGGAATGTTTTGTATGTTCCTGCTCCGCCTTGGTCTTGGTAGAGTTTGTATAGGTCTCCCATTTTGCCGCTTTGTGCTTTTACTAACGCAAGTATTGTTTTTGCGTCTGGCGATAGGCTTTCTTCTGGTTTGATTGTGAAATCTGTTAGCTTTGATAGTGCTGCTTGTGAGTGCGCTATTGTTATTTTGCGGGTGTTTTGTTCTTCTGCAGCCATTCCTGCTTCGCGCAGTAGGTGGAGTCCTAGACGCAGGTCTCCTGTTGCTGCAGTTTTATCTACTATCATGTTGAACGCGTTGGCATCCCACGCGTCATATGAAAAGGCATACTCGCATCTTTGTTTGAGTATGCCTGTTATTTCTTGTGGCGTGTATGCTTTGAAGTCTATTTTCTCAGGTAATAGGCGCGACCTTATTCGTTCGTCTACTGTGAAATACCATTGTGGGTGGTTTGTGATCAGCAATAGTGTCTTTTTGTAGACCTCTGTGAATATGTGGTACAAGAAGTCTGCGTCTTCTACTTTGTCTATTTCGTCGAATGCAAAGACTGCTGCTTTTTTGTTGACGATGTTCTGTATTATTTTAAAGAGGTCCTCAGTGTTTTTGTTTTGCACAAACTTGTATCCTAGTTGTTCGCATAGTTCTATGAAGATTTTGTATGTTGTATTCTTCTGCCAGCAATTCACATAAAGAATCTCTATGTCTGGCGCGTTGACATCTGGGTGCTCTTCTAGTTCTTTTAGGACAAGCTTTACTGCTGCTGTCTTGCCTATTCCTGGCGCTCCTGATATTATGCAGTTTCTTCCGTTTCTGCTTTGTAATAGGGGTTTTATGCAGTTTGCTATTTGTTGGTGTTGTTGCTCTCTATATGGCAGGTTTTTTGGAAGCCATTCTGTATCTAGAGCATCCTCGTTCTTGAATAGTCCACCCTCTTTGTTCATGTTAAGAACGCGATTTGGTGGTTTTAATAAGTTTTGTGGTGCTCTAAAGGCGAACAGGCATCTGTGCCCTACGTCCTAATACCTTCCACCTTCATCCTACGTCCTAACACCTACCCCTTCGTCCTAATTCCTGCTACCTAACTTTGACGCTTTCTTCCACAACCTTTGTTTTGCCGTTCCAGTTGACCAAGAGTACGAAGTTCTGGATTCCGATTTGGCCTTGGCTGAGTCCTTTTTCCGTTACCCATCTACCAAGGTTCGGATCGTACATTATTTTGTTGCTGGCGAGTACTTTTGGTACGTCTTCTGTTCCGTAGAGCTCGTATCTGCCGTCGCTGTAGATGACTGTGAGCAGTATTGTTGGCGCGTAAGCATTTGTCAGGGGCGGGCTTCCGGCTGTCGCTTGTGCAACGTTTATTCTATAGTCGAGTGGCGTGCCGGCGTTTACTGATCCTCCTACGTCTTTTGCGCCGTAGGCGTAGATGTTTAGCGCTACTGAACCTAGTTCTGGTATTGGTGGCTTGTCAGCGATCTGCGGCTCGACTGCTGGTGTGGCGTAGCCTGTGAGCAGCCATGCTGGCGGTTGAGCGCGTGATTGTGGTGTTGGTTCGACTTGTGGTGCTTGTGGTTGACAAGCGATCAAAATGAGTAATGCAACGATTGCAATGATTCTTTTCATAAGGTCACCTCTTTCTACCTTCTTCCTATTGCCTTCATCCTTTTAAACCTTACCTTAATCGCATTCCACAGTGTTTGCAATAATTGTCGTGAACGATTGCTTGGCTGCCACATTTTGGGCAGTATCTTTTTGGTCCGTTGTGGACCTCATGATGGGTTGTCTTGTGAACTTGTGGTGCGTGTCCCTTGTGACTTTCTTTTGGGGCCGTTAGCATTTTGTACGCAAGCTTGCCTATTCCGATAACGATGAACAGTATTCCTACCCATAGGAACATTGTGAGTTTCCCGCCTAGTTTTGTAGAGGTTATTGTAACGAATAGTCCAACGACCAACCAGATTAACCAATGGATTCCTGTCATGTTTCACCTTCTTTTAGGATGAAAGTTCAAGGTGGAAGGATGAAGAACTTCTATCTTCGTCCTAATGCCTAACGCCTTCGCCCTAATGCCTACATCCTAATACCTTCCGCCTTCATCCTACTTCCTACCACCTAATACCTTAAATCCAGTGTATTTCTGCAACACTTTTGGTACTGTTACTGTGCCGTCTTTGTTTTGGAAGTTTTCTATTATTGCGACTAGTGTGCGCGTGGTGGCAACGCAGGTACAATTTAGCGTGTGTACCCAGTGTTTCTCACTGCCGTGTTGGTATTTGATGTTTAGCCGTACTGCTTGGTAGCTTGTGCAGTTGCTGCCTGAGACGACTTCTCTGTACGTGTTTTGTACTGGACACCATGCTTCGATGTCGTATTTTTTTGCTGCTACTATTCCTAGATCTCCTGTGCAGATGTTTATTATTCTGAAATGTAAACCTAGGCTTTCGAAGAATTCTGCTGCGTTTGCAATTAGTTCTTCATGGTAGTGCCAGCTTTCTTCTGGCTTTGAAATAATAATCTGTTCTACTTTGTTGAATTGGTGTACTCTGAATATTCCTTTTTGGTCTTTGCCGTGTGCTCCTGCTTCTTTGCGATAGCATGGTGAGTAGCCTACTAGTTTTATCGGGAGTTGTTTTTCTTCCAACACATCATCCATGAACTGTGCTGTTAGCGGGTGTTCGCTTGTTGCTATGCAGTGGAGGTCGTCTCCTTCTATTTTGTACAGGCTTTCTTCAAAGTCTCCTAGCGAGGTTACTCCTTCGTATGCTTTGTGGCTCATCATGTGTGGCGGGATTACTGGCATGTATCCTTTTGCTCTCATAAAGTCCATGGCGTATTGTACTAGCGCCATTTCTAATACGGCAAGGTCGCCTTTGATAAAGTACCATCTGCTGCCTGAGATTTTTGCTGCTCGTTCTAAGTCTGCCAGGTTGTTTTGTGTTATCCAGTCTACGTGGCTTTGTGGTGTGAAGTTGAACGTTGGCTTTTTGCCCACTAATTTAACGGTAACATTTTCAGTGTCGTCTTTTCCATACGGTACTGATTCGTGCATTATGTTTGGTATTTTCAACAGACATAGCCGTATTTTTTGTTGGTGTTCTTCTAGTTGTTTTTCTGCTTCCGCAATGATTTGTGGTATGTCTGCTGCTTCTTTGATCAAGCTTGTTGCGTCTTTTCCTGCTTTTTTTGCTGCATTTATTTCTGCCGAGATTTTATTCCTTCTTGCTCTTGCATTGTCTACTTTGCCTTTGAGGCTTCTCCATTGTTCATCCAACTGCAAAACTGTGTCAAATAGTGTCAAGTATTCTGGTACTTTCCTTTTGGCAATGTTCTGCCTTACTGCTTCTGGATTTTGCCGGATATAATTGATGTCAAGCATAGTATTGACAGAAAGTCGTGCTGTTTTTAATTCTTACTAGTGAATATGGCAAGTAGTGCTTGTTCAGCTTCTTTCATTTTGCCTTCTTTAATCGTGCCTGCTTTGTACTCAATGAGGGATTTGTCAGCCGTGAATAGTCGGTTTGGTCGTATCATGCTTGTCTGTTTTAATCCTCCCTGTTTGAAATCGCTGTTTAGAAGAATAATTGAATAATCATCAACTCGCGCTTCGCTGGTGATTTGGCAGAGAATGACATCATCACCTTGTAGGCTTGCAAGCACGAGTGCTGGTCTTTTTTTAGTCGAGCTGAGGTCTGAAAATGGGAACGATAGAACGACTATATTGCCTTTCACAGGTTTTTCCACGCTTCTTCATCCTCTTTGCTGTTCCAATCTTTGGATAGTGTTTTTTCGCTTGCGAGTGCTGTGAACATTTTTTCGTTGAACTGTTTCATTGGTCTCAACTCAACATGATCTGTAAATGCTAGAATGGCGATTTTGGTTCCTTCTTTGAAGCCTTCTTTTTCCCTGATGTCCTTCGGAATGGCTATTTGTCCTTTTTTTGTTATTGTCGCACTTTTCATTTCAAGTAATGGCATAGTTCACCTTATAGCAAATATCATTGATTTTGGAAGTTTTTTGTGAGATTTGCTATGCTGCCAAAGTGCACAAAATTTTCATTTTTTATGCACTTTGGTATTACTTGTAAGAAAAGTAAGAATTGATATATAAATGCTTCTATTGGCAACTAAATCCTACATCCCTGCATTAGAACAACCCAACAAACACTCCTAGCATTTTTCTCCACCAGGGCATGTTTACGATTTCGACTGTTGTTGTTTCTTTGTTTCCATATGTTTTTCCTCGCGGGTCTTGGTAGCTTGCTGTTATCGTGAGTGTTGGTTGTGAATTCCATAGTTGTTGTGTGTTTACTGTTATGGTTACGTCTTGGTCTGCTGCGAGTGTTCCTAGGCTAAGTTCTGCATTTGCGCCTGGTACTTGTAGTGATATTGTTAGGTTTTCAGGTGCTGTTATGCTTTGTCTTGATGTTGTAAATGTGAGTGGGAATATTTCTCCATATGCAACACTTTCAGGGTGTTTTATGTTTTTGATTGCTGCGTTGGGCGTGTCTAGTGTTGTTAGCGTGAGTATTGATTTTTTTGTGACATTTGCTGTTAGCGTGATTGTTATTTCGTGTTGTCCCGGGTTTGGTCTGCTGAGTTGGCTTGAGAATGGGTTGTTTCCATGTGAGAGTTGTATGTCACGGCAAGTGTCAACGCATATTGTTGCAGGTGTTGTTTCTCCGTTGTTTACCATCGTGCACATGGCTTGTGTTTGTCCTGTCCATGTTGTTGTTTGTTCTAGTGTGCAGAATAGTTGTATTGGCTCTTTTTCAGCAGTACCGAGTTGTTCTATGCTGTTTTGTATGTCTGCTTGAGAGAAAACTATGTCCCATTTGCCTGTGTGGAAGCTTGTTTTGACTGTTTGGTTGGTTATTGTGTAGATTTGTATTGGTATTTCGTATTGATATTCTGGGTTCAGGTCTTTTCTGACGTTGACCGTCCAGAATGCTTTGCGTGTTGTTTTTGGTGGAATGACTAGTTGTTTGCTTTCTCCATCCATTATTGTCATGTCTGCTACTCGTGCGAGCGTGAATTCTCTGGCTACTGAGTAGTCTGCGTTGTTGGTTGCTTCTAGCATTATTCCGTTTGCGCTGCCGAATCCTGTTCTTGGCCGCAAAGGTGTTGCTTTGAGGGTTAGCTCGTTTTGTATTGTTCCTCTGCTTTCCAGTAGTTGTGCGCTGAGTGTTAGGTCGTTTACCGTGATGTCAACGTCTCTTGCTTTCCACTCGTAGACTGTTGTTGGCTCTCTTGGGTCATTGCTTGTTTTTAGTGGCACGTGTCCTGGGTCTACCCAGCCGTATTCGCCGAATGTTGGGTCGAATGGCACCCATCCTTTTCCTGGGAAGTAGACTTCTGCCCATCCGTGTGCACCCCATCCTTGGGGGAATTGTGGGCTTGTTGTGTATGCTATTCCTGACACGAATCTTGCTGGAATGCCCAGTGCTCTTAGGAGGGCTATGAATAGTGTTGTTATTTCATCGCAGACTCCTTTTTTGTTTTCTAATACCCAGCTTGCTTGCTGGCTGACTTCTGCTGTTAGCGTGCTCAGGTTGTAGTTTACGTTGTTTTTTGTCCAGAATGCTATTGTATTGACAAGTTCGTATAGTTCGTTTTGTCCTTGCGCCAGGTAGCGTGCTTGTCCGATGATTTTTGCGCTTGCGCTGTCGATGTGTTGTGTTGGTCTTGTGTATTGTTGTACTTCTTGTGGAAATGCAACTGGATAGGGTATGGTCGCCTTTATTCTTGGCGCCAGGTTTAGGTTTTCTATGATTGCGCGGTAGCTGAACGTGTGGCTTTGTAGTGTTGGGTTTTTCCATGTGTATCTTGCTCGGTCGTTTGTGACTGTTGCTTCTGGTTTTGTGTTGAATGATCGTATTGCGCTTGTTTCTGTGTTTTTTGGAACGAATATCACGTCTGCTATGAGTTGTTCGACGTAGGGGTTTGGTCCTTTTTGTGCGATGTTTATGGTGCTTGTGACGTTTAGCTGTATGGTGGCTCGTTCTGCTGCATACCAGGATATTGGTTGTGCTGCGACAGGGATGATTAGCAGGCTACAAACCACAAACCACAAACTAATTTTCATCCTATCACCGTCCCGATGAAGTTTTTGTTTGCGAGTGTTAGTTTGAGGTTGTCAAGTTTGTTTCCGTTTATGTGCAGGACTTTTATTTTGTGTTCTTGTGCTGCTTTTGCTGCTTTTGGTTCGAATGGGGTGTGCATGCCTGCTGTGTGTTTTAAGTGGAAGCGTTTGTTGTACTCATTCCATGTTAATTTTTTGAGTGGCCGTGCTCCTGGTTGTGACGGGTCTTTGGTGTACACATAATCCGTGTTGCTTAAGTTCACAACCGTGTTCGAGTTGTACTTTTTTGCCCAGAGGATGGTGTCATAATCGCTGGTGCAGCCTGGCTTCCACCCTCCTGCTATTAGGACTTTTTTGAACTTTATTTTTCTTGGTTCGCGTTGTATTTCTGGTGCATTGAATAAGTGCCTGAGTAGTTCCGCGTTGAGTAGTGTTGCTTGGATTCCAATATTGTCAAGCGCGCTTCCTTTGACGCTTAATGCTCGTGCTGCTGCGGGATATACTCGTGCGTTTATTCCTCCGCCGCACACTAATATGAATTTTTCAGTTCTTGTCAGTATTATTTGCTTTAATTGTTTTAGAAATTTCAAGTTTATTCTTCCAGGATTTATCAGACTCCCGCCAACTGATAGCACCACGACTTTTTTCATGCTGCTTTGGTGAGGCGATTGGTTTATAAATATTCTCTCACGATGGTGTATCATGGGAAGGGTTCCAGTGACCATCGTAACAGGCGCGCTAGGTGCTGGCAAGACTACTTTTGTTAATTATGTTCTTACTGCCGAGCATGGTTTTCGTATTGGAGTTATTGTTAATGAGTTTGGTGCTGTTGGTATTGATGGCGAGTTGTTGTTGACTAGCAAGGAGGAGATGGTTGAGCTGCCGAATGGTTGTGTGTGTTGTACTGTTCGGGGTGACCTCATAAAGGCTGCCGAGCAGATGTTGAGGAAGAAAGTTGACTATTTGATGGTTGAGACTTCTGGTCTTGCAGAGGTTGTTCCTGTTGTTTTGGCGTTTGATGCTCCGTCGTTGATTGAAAAGACAATGGTTGACAGCATTTTGTGCGTTGTTGATGCGGAGAATCATGTTGCTAACTTGAAGCGAAACCGTACTGCTCTTGAACAACTTGAGTGTGCTGACATTGTGTTGTTGAACAAGGTGGACTTGGTCGATAAGAAGGTTGTTGATAAGTTGAAAAGGGATATTAGGGTTGTTGTTCCTGAGGCGCGCGTTCTTGATACGGTGAAGGGAAGGGCTGATTTGCGTTTGTTGTTGGACGTTCGTGCGTTCAAGAGCAAGGGGAGTTGGAATAAGGAGGACCACAAGCACGCGCATGATCCGTCTATTGAGTCTGTTAGCTGTACTTCTGGCCCGGTTGATTCTGATAAGGTCCAAGCTTTTTTGGATGGTTTGCCGGAGAACATTTTCAGAGCTAAAGGAATCATTTGCATTAAGGAAAGTTCTCCTGGCGAGGGTGACGAGTTGCGCGTTGTATTCCAGCGTGTTGGTAAGCGTTCTGAGCTTGAGTTTTCTCGTCCTTGGAAGCCTGGCGAGCGCAAGGAGACAAAGGTTGTGTTTATTGGAAATAAGTTGAATTCAAGCCTATTACAGGGCTCGTTAGACAAGTGCGCGTGAAAAGCTTTTTATTGTTAAGGATATGGTGATGGGTATGTCAAGAACCACTGCCTCGAACAGATGGCGTGAATGGTGAACAGAGCGCGAACATCACTCCGTGGTTCTTGAGTCGCGAAAACGCAATATGCGTTTTCGGGAACTTGACAACGCAAAGCGTTGTTCAAGTCATGCTCGGAAACCCTGCGCTCTTTCAATGGTTTCCGCGCAGAGGGTTTCCGACAAATGAAAAAGAGGGTATCATTGGAAGATGTTAGCAGAAAGCTTGACGCTATTCTTGCAGTCCAGAAGAAGCTTGCTGTACGTGAGCGTTCGCTTGAGAAGAAGGAGCATGAGCTCGAGGTTGAGGAGAAGGAGGAATTGTTTGGTCTTTCTGAGTTGAAAAAGATGGAGCAGGAGATTGAGTCTGAGCTCGGCCCTCACCCGTTAGTAAAAGTAACCTTAAGGGATGTTGCAAAGGGAATGGTTGGCGCGTTTATTGGAGTGGTTGCGCATTTCACTTTTTTTTACGGTATTGAGGTCGCTGAATGGTTATCATTCACGCGTGCTTCTCTATTGTATCCATTGTCGTTCGCAATTGGTGGAATTTTCATGTATGCTACTGGCTTTAGGAAGGTTCGTGATGCAAGGGTGTTGAGGTTTTTGCCTGTCAGGTTGATCATGTTGTATGTTGTTGCTTTGTTGATGGCTGCATTGGTGTTGTTGTTCTTCAGTCCTGAGTTTGGTCACGATTGGTTTACTTCTTACAAGCAGCTTGCAACTGTTACTTTGATTGCTGTTATTGGCGCGTGTACTGCTGATTTGATTGGGAAGGAGTGATGGAAGCGCGAAAAATTGAGGCGCTGGATTCGTGCATCACAATTGCTGGAAGCTTGGGTAGCCTTGATGTCATGAGTAGTGATAAGTTTGCAAAGGCTTGGAGGCAATTGCTTACTAGTGTTATGAGCATCATGGATAGTGTTTTAAGTGAGTTGAAGCTTGCCCAGGGCAGGCGTAGGGAATTGCTTAATGATCAGCGATTGCAGTTGGGAAGGGTTGTGGTTGAGTTGCACAAGAAGGGAGTTATTGATACTGGAGTGATTGTAGGCGCGTTGAAAGCTGCAAAAATGATTTCTGAAGAATTGCAAGGAGAATTCATGGACGGCTAGCCTGAATAGCTGCTGAGAGATAATGGTTGGATTTCACAAATGAATTTAAGTCGACCATTGGTTCGTATTCCTATGTCGCCACAACTGTATAGGAAAACGCTGGCTGAGTATGCAAAACATTTTTCTGGTCTGGACGAGGCAGGTTTTTTTGACCTCTGTAGGCCGTCTCGTGAGGGCAGAAGGGGCGACGTGGTGTTTATTGGTCCAGCGTATTCACCGGTTGAACTTGCAGGGGCGACTTCTACAGTGCCGGCGATTAACCAACAAGTGTCCTTGAGGCCAGATCCGTATGATGGCGGACGGGAATTGGTTCACATAGTGAATGATCAAAATGCGTGGATAGTTACTGTTGGGAGGACTGGCCCTGAAAAGTTGGGCGGTGTTGAGTTTGACGATCCAACAGTGTCACGTGCACACGCAATTATTTACCGAAAAAATGATGGGGTTTACGTTGAAGACAGGAAATCAAGAAATGGGACATTTGTGAACGGCCAACGCATATTGGACACGCCAATGATTTTGCCAGTAGCAGGAACTATTCGTTTTGGGTATAAGACTCTCGCGATTATTTCTGCCCCTCAGTTATATGATCTAGTGCGGAGAGTAAAGAGCAACATGCCCTAATAAGGGGATAAAAAAGAACGCTGGCGCCCGGATTTGAACCGGGATATCGCGTGAGCGAAACAGGATGTTTACAACCAAGGTTAGCAATCTTACGCTACTGAGTGCTTCAGTATCTGCGCAGTACCAGGTTGTGCCACGCCAGCTTGAGTTTTGCTCGTCCATGAATGCTTTTAAAGCTTTCTATGCTAGTAGAACTTCTATTCTTTCTTTGCCTTTGCCTATGTTTTTGCGTTTTAGTATGATATTTCCTATTTCACTTGTGTTTCTGACGTGTGTGCCTGAGCATGGCATTTTGATTTGTTCGCATTCCCACCAGAGTGTTTTGCCGTCTTCACCTAGATAGCGTTTGACTTGGTGTCCTTTGTTGTTGAACTCGTTTGTTTTTTGTTGTAGTTCTGGCAGTAGTGGTGTTATTGGTGTTGGATGCAGGTAGTCTAGTCTTGCTTTTGTGTTGTCTACGTTGCTGCCTATGGTTTCTGTCACGCCTGTTTTTTGTTCAAATAACCATGCTACTAGGTGCGCCGCTGAGTGTAACCGTCTTAGTATGTCTCTGTTCTGCGCATCCACAACTATTTCTACTGTGTCTCCCTGTTTGAATGTTGGTGTTTGTTCGAGTGTGTAAACTATTTGATCGCCGTCTTTGGCTTCTTTTACTTGTATTCCTCCTATTGTGCCTTTGTCTGTTGCTTGTCCTCCTGAGAATGCGAATAGGACTGTTTGGTCTACCACAACGTTATTTCCTTCGATTGAGACCACGCGCGCCATGCAGGTTGTTTTGTATGGGTCTTCGTTGTAGAGTTTTTTGGTCATGAATTGTTTTCCAGAACTGGGCTTCTTATATTTTATGAATTGGCATTCTATTTTAGCTTTGCAAGCTTCTCTAGCTCTGCAAGTAATTCTTTTGTATCTTTTAGTTTTTTGTCTTGGAGTTTTCCGAATTCTGGGACTTCGTCGAATGCTTCGTATCCGTCTAGTTCTTCTATACAGGTTATCATGATTTTGATGCTTTGTGCACGGATGACTAGTTGTATTGGGCTTTGTCCTGTGCGTCTGAAGTATGTTATTACTGTTGCTGTTGCGTCTGCGGGGTGTTTCCCTATTTCTACGTATTCTTCTCCGCCATGTTGGTCGTCTACACAGTCGTCGTATATTTTGCCTGCAACTGTTTTCAGATCATCAAGTATTTTGTTTTGTTTTAATTCATTCAATAGATTGCTTGCTATTCTTGCGAGTTGTTGCTTGCTCATTTCCATATGTTTGTCTCCAAGGCCGTTAGCAGGTCTTCTGGTTTTCTGAGCATGTAATCAGCAAGTGTTCTGCAGTCCTCTGTTCCGTGTCCCCAGATTGCGTGTGCTGTTTTTGCTTTGACTGCTTTTCCTGCTTCTAGGTCTTCTTTGCGGTCTCCTACCATTAGGTGGATTTCTCCGCATTCTGTAAGTGCTTTCTTGACAAGTTGTTCTTTGCTAAACGCAAGGTCTGGCGTGTTTCCGTACACTTTGTCAAAAAGGTCTATGCCTAATAGTTGTAATGCTGGCTCTATGATGTCTTGTCGCAGCCCTGTTGCAATTGTAAGGCGTGCTCCTTGCTTTTTTAGTTCTGTGAGTGTTTGTAATATTCCTGGATAGAATACGTTTAGTTTTTTTTCGTTGCAAACTCCAAGGTAGTGGTATTGGAATATGCTTGTCATTATGCTTGTTTTGAGTTTTTCGTCTTTTATTCCTGTGTATTGTTCTATGGCTTCTTTGTTGTGTTGGTAATGGCCGTTTGTTTTGAGTAGTTGGCCTAGTTGTCCAGCTGCGAATGATATGCCGAGGGTTTTGCCTCTGCGTTCGCTTGCTTCTTCTGCTATTTCTTTGTGTACTAGTGTTCCGTCCCAGTCAAATACGATGTGCATTTTGTTCGCAGAATTGGTTTGCTTTTTATATCCTTCGCCAGATTGCCATGGCGAGGTGTGGTGGTGTTTGGTAGCGGGAGTAGTTTTTCTTTGGGCCGAATGTTTTTTGCATCGGGTCTATAATGTACGTTTCTCCGTCAAATACTGCTTCGTTCCAGACGTGTCTTCCGCCGGTTGTTCCTCTTACTACCGTGCTTGTAATGCCTGCTTCTTGTAGGCCTAGTTGTGCGTAGCTTGCTCTGTGTCTGCAGACTCCTTGTCCTTCTCTTACTAAATCGCCAAGTACTACTGTGACTGCTGGCCTGCGGATGTCTTGATCGTTTTTCATGACAGTCATTGTGCGTTGGTAGATTGAGTACGCAATGATTATTGGACGCTCGCCCATTGCCGCAAGTGTTCTTGCGAGAAGTAAAAGTTCATGTATTTCTGGATCGTCTTTTTTGAGGTGTATTTTTTCTCTGCTCCACGTCAGCTCATCCTCGAGGTCCATGTATGCTCCTGGGAAGTAATCTCCTCCATACAGGTAGTCTGGCTTCCAGACTTTTTCGTAATTTGTCTCATCTTTGCTTGGATGTCTTGGGAATGCTGCTGTTTCAAGTTCTGCATGCAGTTTCATGGCTTGGTTGCGTGCTTCTTTCCAGTCTTTTTGTGCTTCCCTTTTCCTTTTTATCACGTCGTTTTCTGCTTGTATGCATGCTAGTGGTGTTGTGATTGCAGCGCGAGCGAAGAGTTTTGGATTGTCTGGGATTTGACTCAGGTTGTGTGCGTGGAAATAGTGTATTATTGTTTCGTGTTCTGCTGTTAGCGCGTTCTGCGCGCGTTCTACTGCAATGTCAAGACTCATATTCTCACCCCCTACACCTTACTATTTAAACCTTACTGTATTAACCATTAGACAGTGGTGAATAAACAAACCGAAACAGTTATAAAACATCCTGCAGCGCTTAATAAATACAGCGGGGTAGGGAAGTCTGGAGTTCCCGATGGGCTCATAACCCATAGCTCGATGGTTCAAATGCAGGGCTGCTTTGGTGCAGCGGCTGAACGTCCATCTCCCGCTATATGGGGCTTTCCAGGGCCCCTTTCATTTTCTTGAGGCTACTTTGACAAAATCAGTCAATTCCTGTTCTTTTCGGATGTTCAAAAACCAAGTTTTGTCGCAATTGGGGCCTGAAAAGGTGTTGTATATTCCTAATGCATCAAGAATTTCCTTGATATCAAGAAGTCCTGCTGCGTTCATGCACTTAAGACGGATAACGTTGCGATCTTTGGGAGTGTATCCGTCATCATGCGAGAACGCTTTTATCCACTCTATCTGAAATGCGCATGGCGCCTTTTTGATGCAATCCGGAATACGCCAAGTTCTTGTTTTATAATCAGAAAGAGCCAGAAGTTCGCGGGCGATTCGTTGGCTTTGGACTGCGATTCTGAAACGCCGAGGGATATAGGTCATAGTGACGCCGAATTGTTTGTGCATGTCCTTTTGAAATGAAGCTATAAGTGCGGGATTTGTGTTGTAATAGCTAATCTGTGCTCTAATGCGATGATCTTTCTCAGTTGACTTATAGATGCAAAGCATTCCATCGCCACATAGATGAGCGTGTATGCGGACAAGTTCAGGAGTCAGGAGCATGCTTATTGAAAGAAATCAGAGTTTTAAAACGCTCCGCGCACTTGTCCAGTGCAAGACCATTCCCAAGTAGTAACATCACGAAAGCTTTAAATAGGACTATTCGTACCCAAACCAAGAGAGAGGTGGTGGTGGTAAAAATGCCAGAAGATACAAATGCACAACCAGACGCTCAGCCTGCAAGGAGAGGCTATATGTCAAGAGCACGCCAATATATGAAAGATTTGGCTGGCAGGACTCCAGACTGGGTGAAATATGCTGCTGCAAGCACATTGACCACAGTGTTGGCTTTGTACGTTAACAATAACTGGTCATTGCAGAGATTGTCAAACGTGAATGTTAGAAGCGTTGAAGTTCGTCGTGATGTGAACAACGATGGTCGTGTTGATGTGCGCTTGAGGCGTTACATCGGATCTGACAGTACGTACTTGACGAATGCTGATGGTTCCACAACCTTGGAAGACCACGCTCGATAATTAGTTTTTTACCAATTTTTTCTTAAAATTGTTTAGAATTATCTTGGTCTCGTTATATCCGTATGTAATTTGTGTCTTATCTGACTCTGGACGTCTTCGAATGCTTTGTGTACTGCGCGGGGGAGTTCCCAGTCGTCCGCATTGCAGCTTTCGAATGTGTTTTTTGTTGGTACCTGGACTCTTACGTGCAATGAGTATTTTTTTCTGTTTCCTTCTGCATTATGTGCTTTGACATGAACTGTCAGGTTTGTCATGTTGTGTACTGCTCTTTTGATTTTGTCGAAGTATTCCGTAGTAAGTATTTGCACTACTTCTTGTTCTGATGGTGCGAGGGAACTTACTCCTACGAACTGTATTATTTCCTCTTTTGTTTTTTCTTTGCCGCTTGACATGGGTTTTGCTGAAGGCTGTTTGCTTATAAACATTTCTGAACAAATAATAATCACTATATAGTGGTCAATATAGAAAGGTTTTTAATGACGTGATGAATTTTCGCTTTATGGATCACTGTTCTATATTAGCTGATACAAAAGGAAAATATCTCGGTGGAGATACATAGGTTGGT
>JACQMY010000037.1 GCA_016203305.1 Candidatus Woesearchaeota archaeon | reverse complement strand
GAATATCCTTCGCATTTCAAAATTACTACATTTATCAAGGATATATGTCTGACAAGAATGGAAGGAACATCGGTGGTTTTTTCTTGTTTCCATTTAAATCAGTTTTATCAAAGGACTTGCTCTTGGATACTGACAGCATAGACAATTATGAAGGCGCTCGCGAAGTGCTTCTAAAGCATAAATCCTATCTTCAAGGAAGTCCAAAGTTAATTGCTCGACTGCTAGTACTGGCGCAATATCATTATCCTGCATGGCTAAAAGATTACGATTTCACTAAAGTATTCTTTGAGGAAGCAAAAAGCCATATCGAAGAACTCAAAAAACTATCCGCATTTAATAGATTTTTACGCCATAAGGTGGGCAGCAAATGGCATTTTGATTTTAAGCTGCCAAATGGAGAGGAACAGACGATCATTTCTGGACAAGGACTATTTTATGAAATGCTTTCTAAAATCGATCTTGAATCAAAAGGGGAGTTGGAAAAGCTCGCGAATTTTGCAGCAGAGAATAATTTTCTGTTCTTTTCGCTTTATCTGAACTTCAGGCGTGTTTCTATATATCCAAGTGATGGCGCATTTACTCCAATCTTGGCTACTTTTAAGCAAAGTCAGGCACCATTGGCGCTTTCAGGCACAATTTTTCAGCAACAAAATACCTATTTGTGGGAAGAAAAAGCGGTTGAAAGTCCTAATTTGGGCGCTCAATTACTCACATTAACGTTAATGAAAAATCAGCCGAATATTTCTCAATATGGTGATGCCCGCGACTACATTGCAGTCATGAAGAAAATGTCGCCAGTTAAAGTTAAACAATTGTTTGAATTGACGCGAACTGAGATTATCAAGCTGCTGGATAGTATGGTCAATCAGAGGTTCGCTGATTGTAAAGTGGATGTGACGCGCGGAGTTTTATTTCTCAATACCGCATATACAAACATTGATACGCTCAACGCGCTTGTCAAGTTAGGTGTTCCGATATTCTGCAATTTTTCTAACAACGGCGTGTTTTTTATTAATTGGGAACTGGAGTTCTTTATCGACCAGGTTCTACAGCCGGTTAAATTGAACCTGCCAGAGTCGTACTTTGTGCAGAAGAACCAGTTCTACTTGAAAGGCGATTTGGTGGTCATGTATAATCCAGAGAAAGGAACAATCCAAAAAGTAGCTGACTAGACCAGATTTTAAAAATGGCCTAACTTCCCCTACATTTTCGGATGGTTCATGTCACATGAGAATTGGAACCTTCAACAGATGTTTCTCGTCAATAAACTGTGTACTGCAAACTGCATGCACAAAGCGCAAAACATCAATAAATGGCCAGAACAGTTCACATACCCCCATGCTTCACATGGGCCTGTGAGGCCTCAAGCAAAGCTTGACGCTTCCCAGCCCCAGTTCGCTCACTGAGGGCTGCGAATCCAGCGCCCTTCGATCTCCTGGCTTCCCAGCCCTTCGCACAGCATTTCTCGTGTAAGTTCCTTGCGAAGCATATCTTTGAGTTCTTCAACCATCAATGGCGAGCCATAACATAAACAGGTTTATATTTGTCCTGAGTTGCGCGTTTAGATAGTGCTAAAAGAATACAAAAATCAAGGCAGGGCGTTAAGCAAAAGAGTGATCAATTATGTGAAAAAGGTACTGTATCTCTGCCCTGATTATCCAAAACACGTGAATATAGAGATTTCCACAATCTGCAATCTCAAATGCAAGATGTGCAAGCGGGAGAATTTCGATTTTGGCAACAAATTACTGCCTCTTGAAACATATAAACGCATTATTGATGGGCTCTCCAAGAAAGTCGAGCTTATAAGCTACGGCGGATATGGCGAAATGCTGTTACATCCGGACTTTTTTGAAATGGCCAGATATGCAAAAAATAAAGGTTTCAAGACATCCACCACATCAAATGGATTGCTTCTGAACTCTGATGAGAAAATAATCAGATTGCTTGCAAGCGGACTTGATGAATTGAGAATATCCATTGAATACATCACTCCAAAGCAAGATGAAATAGGCCATGCGTTCTCAAAAACACTCTTCAATAATATCAAACGCCTGATAGAACTCAGGAATGAGAAGATGAACATGAAAATAGGCGTAAATAGCGTAGTCCATGCTGAAAATGTAGATGAAGTGGAAAAAATCATAGATGTCGCAGAAAAAATGGGCGTCGATGATGTTGAGCTCATACGGCTTGATACCGTTCTAAATAACGTACAAAGAACACTCCTTCTTGAAAAAGAAAAAAAGCTTTACGCAGCTATTAAAAAATCAAAAAGAAAAATCAAGGTCATTACGCCCGCGGACAGATTCGAAAAATGGAGAAGATTCTATAACTTTGGGAATTTCTACTGCCCGCGCCTGTATGAAGGAGTGCATATACGAGTCAATGGCGCGGTCACGCCCTGTTCATTTGGTTTTTCCATCCATGACTTTGGAAATATTCATAAGAATACGATGCAGGAAATATGGCATAATGACCGTCTTAATAATCTGAGATGCGCGGTAAATAACAAGGTATGCGGCAAATGCAGCATTCACCGATGGGGAAAGCATATTATGCTGGATTGAGGCCAAGCTGGATTTTCGCAACTCAAAGAATTGGCCAAAACGATTCCGATAACGAAGGCGCAGACGATTCCTGTACTGCTTCAGGTGAAAACCAAACAACAAGGAGAACCGCATCTCGCTACGCTTTCAAGTACAATATTCCTACTCCAATGATGATTAACACTATCGCTTTCAGCTTCGGCAACAAACGCGTATCTTTTGTCATAGTTCCAACGTAACCTGCAGCAATTCTTTCAAACACCACTACCCCTAACGGTTGCAGTGCAGAAACTGAAGAAACGATTGTTGCAGGCAGCTTTGCCATGGCTGCAAAAAGCGTGGCAATGCCGCCAATCGCGAAAACAGCGCTCAAAAACTCCCAAGGCATGTTGTGAAGCTCAGCAAGGAAATGCTTTCTCATCTTTGAGTGAAACAGTCCAAATAACAAGGTACTGCCGAGAGATATATTGTTTACAACAACACCCTGCCAAATGCCAACATGGCCTGTTGAAATCTTTATTGAAAACTCGTTGATCACCTCGAACACAATCACAAGTATCAATGGCAAGAAACGAACAGCACCATTCACTTTTTTCATGCGCACAGATAAAAAGAAAGCACCGGCAATCGTTAATATCACACCAACATATCCCTGCCAGGAAATACGCTCGCCCAAAAATAAGAACGAAAGAAGAGCGATGCCAAGCGGGTAAACGTAAATAAGCCCTATAATGTGCGAAACATCCTCGTTTTCAAGAAGAATAATGTAGCAAAAAGCAGAAAGGCCAAGAGCAACTCCCGCAATCAGCGGGAACCATAAATCGCTAAAAGCCACGCCATCCCATGGTAAAAAAATACCTATGCCAATAGCAATCAGCAAAGTTGCCAGACCAACAACCACAGTATACCCTGTCGCATGCTTCACCTTCTTATGGATAATATACTTGTCAATAACGTTCATAATTGCCCAGAGAAAAGGAGATGCAATTGCGAACAGCCAAGCAGAGACCATTATATAACACCAAGAACATCCCTATAAATAGCTTGCCCCGAGTCATGCAAGCAATTTTATACTCAATTGTGTTTCTACCCGCTATGACCATCGGAAAAAAGGATTTGGAAAAATTGAGAAAAGGGTATCGCGAAGAACTCGCAGTGCTTGAAGCAAAGTGTAAAGACGGCAACGCTACCAAGGATGAGTACGCGCAGTTGAATAAGCTCAGAAAGAAGATGAGTTAGTTTTTCATTTATTGCGGATACAAGAATTTCTGACCTTTCTGGCACAAAACAACATCCTCGCCGTTCATCTTACCCATTGTCCAACCTTTCTCCTTGCCAAGCTCGTAAATTCGTTCCATCAACTGCTGACGGTCATAAGGAGTGCGCTCATAACAATACACATCTCCACCAATCTGGTAGAAAGGCTTTGGATCAGACTCACTTGACGGCCAGAACCAGCCAGTAACCTCTTCAGCAGGGCTTGTCGTAGGAACAGAATAACAACTAAATGCCTCCTGCGGGGAAGGAATCTTGAAGGACACATCATTCCAGCAGATACTCATCTCACGAATAGTCCTGAATTCTCCCTTGAAAAAAATCATCAAAGGAGTACGGGAACCAACTGTTGAATCAGGACCTGAAGGAAACTCGGGCTGAGGACCGCCAGGAACATACCGAGGCAAAGGAGTGGTTTGAGCAATACCCTTGCCATAAACCTCTCCAACGTTCAACCCTTCGATTCCAGCATTGGAAACCCAAACAATTCCTGAAATGGCAACTAGCCCTACCAGGCATAAAAGAACAATACCAATACGTGTCTGACCTCTTTTCACAAGCACAGAATGTGTGTAACAGTACTTAAACCTTATGCTTTACCGCGACACGTATCCGCCAGGCACACCACTCTTTGACAAAACAACCTGCCAAAGCTGGTTCCTACGCGAACGAAAAGAACCAGCACAAGAAAGCAAATAATACTTCCACATGCGGTAGAACCGCTCATCATAACGGCCAATCAACTTCTTCCAGCCATTGTTGAAATTCTTAAACCAAGCCATAAGCGTTTTATCATAGTAAGCGCCAAAGTTATGCCAATCCTCCATGACAAACAAACCTTCTACTGAAGAAGCAATCTGAGAGACTGAGGGTAGCATTGAATTTGGGAAAATATACTTGTTAATCCAGGGCTCTGTAGATGTTACAGAAATATTTCCACCTATTGTGTGCAGTAAAAACAACCCTCCCTCCTTCAAACAACGATGAACGACCTCCATGTAAGTCCGATAGTTCTTGTAACCAACATGCTCAAACATGCCAAGAGAGATCACACGATCAAACTGCTCAAAAACATCACGATAATCCTGCAAACGGATCTCAACAGGCAAACCTCTGCAATGCTGCCTGGCAAGCTCCACCTGTTCTTTTGAAACAGTAATGCCGACAACCCTTGCTCCATATTTCTCAGCAGCAAACTTTGCAAAACTACCCCAACCACACCCGATGTCAAGAACACTCATGCCTTTCTTCAAACCAATCTTCTTGCACACCAAATCTAACTTTCGTTCCTGAGCTTGATCAAGATTTTTCGCATTCTTCCAATAAGCACAAGTATAAGTCATACGCTTATCGAGCATGCACTCGTACAAGTCATTTCCCAAATCATAATGCGCCTCCCCAATCTCGAACGCACGCGACTTACTCTGCAAATTGAAAACCCAGGCCTTCAGATTTTCAAAAACCAAAGTCCATGGACTGACCTTCTTGTCCAACTCTGCTTGCAGGACCTTTGTGAAAAAAACATCCAACTGCTCACAATCCCACCAACCATCCATGTAAGACTCGCCCAACGCCAAAGACCCGCCAGCCAACACTATCGAATAAAACGCTTCGTTATGCACTTGCGGGTCCCAAGGCATCCTGCCATTCAACTCTATATTTGCAAAAGCCAGAATTTGCTGCACGCGATCCCTTGCATTCATACTATATATTCAGAACTTGGCGTTTAAAAACTTTCGCATATACTCATCTTAGCATTCCATCCGGCATAAAATCATAACCATTGCTTGCATTTCAGCTTCCTGTCCAACGCAGCCTTCACAAAGCCAAAGAACATAGGATTGGGCTTTTCCAAACGGGAAGTAAACTCGCTATGAGCTTGCGTGGCAACAAAAAAAGGATGGCCTTGCAGCTCGATAAATTCAACAAGCTTGCCATCAGGAGACATGCCGCTCAGCACCAAGCCACCCTGTTGCAAGATATCATGATAATCTGGATTAACCTCGTAACGATGCCTATGGCGCTCGATGGCAACATCCTTCTGGTACAAATGAGCAACAACCGAGCCAGGCAACAGCTTTGCCTTCTGAGCACCCAAACGCATAGTTCCCCCTTTTGCAGTCACATCAGTCTGGCCAGGCAGGTAAACAATAACGCCATGTGGAGTTGTCGGCTCAATCTCAGTACTGTGAGCATCGTGCAAGCCACAAACATTTCGCGCGTATTCCACAACCGCAAGCTGCAAACCAAGACAAATTCCCAGGTACGGAATCTTATTCTCACGCGCATGCTTGATCATCCTAATCTTCCCTTCAACACCCCTGCTGCCAAAACCACCAGGAACAAGAATGCCATCGGCATCAGTGGAAAAGTCCTTCAAATCGGTGGTTTCCACAAATGAAATGTCAACACCACAGTTCAAATGCGCACCAGCATGGCGCAACGCTTCTATAACGCTGGCATACGAATCCCTTAAATCAGTATATTTTCCGCACAAAGCAATCTTCACATGATGCTGAGGCATTTTCAAACGATCAACTAAAAGCTTCCATTGCGTCAAATCCCTTGTCTTCAACTGAAGCCTTTGCTCCATCAACACTTGCACATTCTCATTCTTGAAAACCAACGGAAGCTCATAGATAGTCTGCACATCAGGAACACCAACAACCTTATCGGCATCGCAAAACAAAGCAAGCTTGGACTTTATCTTATCGTCAACAGGCTTTTCACTCCTGCACATCAAAACATCAGGGACTATTCCCTTTTCCCTTAATAGCGCCGTATCGCGCTGAGCTGGTTTTGTCTTGAACTCCTGCACATTATTCAAAAACGGGACATAAGTCACGTGCGTGTACAAAACATTCTCAGCTCCAACATCACGCTTCAATTGTCTGGCCGCCTCGACAAACCATTGGTTCTCCCAGTCACCCACTGTGCCGCCTATTTCTATCAAGCAGACATCAGCACTATTAGCCTTTGCGATACTCTTCCACGCATTCTTAATCTCGTCAATAACGTGAGGAAAGATCTGAATAGTCTTTCCCAAAAACTCCCCCTTCCGCTCTTTATTGATCAATGAATATAAAATCTTCCCAGAGGTCAGATTCCAGGAAAACTTGCAGTTAATGTTGAGAAAACGCTCATAATGACCGAAGTCCATATCGACCTCACCACCATCATCCAAAACAAAAACCTCGCCATGCTCGTAAGGATTAATCGTGCCAGGATCAACATTAAGATAACCGTCACACTTTATCGGAACAATCGTTAACCCGGGCTGGATCAACGTGCCTAACGCAGCAGATACGCAACCCTTCCCCAGACCAGAAACAACCCCGCCCGTCACAAAAATAAACTTCGCGCTCACGGAATTAAAACTCAATTAAGGACATTAATAACGTTTTCGAGTCTGTAGTTTGTAGATATTAGGATGTAGGTTGTAGGACGTAGGGCGAAGGTGGAAGGAAGAAGGCATTAGGATGAAGGCGGAAGGGAGAAGGACGAAGATAGAAGTTCTTCAACCTTATACATTCATCCTTGCCAACTAACTACTTTGCCGTTGTCCCAAACTTTAATATAAACTGCAAACTATCAAGGTAACATGTACAGGGTAAAAACAGGATTCACAGTCGCAGACGCGATGACAACAGAGCCGGTGACGGTTTCTCCCAAGGCAACACTGCGCGAAGCAGCAAAAATAATGGCAAAAGAACACGTCGGAGCGCTCCTTGTCAAAGACAAGGAACAAATAACAGGGATACTAACTGAACAGGACATCGTGCGCAAAGGAGTTGCAACACTCGGCAACACCGCACAGAAAAAAGTAAACCAAATAATGGAAACAAACCTTGTTCGCACCACTCCTGAAGAAGACGTCTTTGAAGCATTGCGCATAATGAGAGACTACAACATCAGACACCTGCCCGTAATGCACCAGGGAAAATTTGTAGGATTGGTAACACTCAAAGACATTCTGAAGATAGAACCAGACCTCTACGAGATAATGGTGGAAAAAATACAGTTGAGAGAGATTGAGAGAAAACCTGTAGGATGATTATCTGAACGGAACTTCTTCAAAAGAAACAGCCTCGCCCTCCATTGTTACAATTCCACAATATCCCTTATTAAGCATTCCTGCATTCCAAAAAAGTTCTCTTGTTAATTGCCCTTCAAGAACTTGGCGATTCTGAAGATCACATCCCTTGTAACGGCCGTCAGGAAAATGCGCACTAACTGCCTTCGAAACGCATAAAAAGTCGTAGACTCCCCGAAGCTCAGCACTCCCTTTGTTGGAACTCTCCAGCGCTTCGACCATTTTCTCTTCATCTTCTTGTTTTGGAGGCCTCACATAGTCTGGACCTTTACTAAACGCCTTGGTCTGACAAGGTTCATGACAGAAAATCACAGTTTTATCAGGACGCGTAATGTACAGCTCCAACCTGGAAGCAGCAATGTAAATTGCGCTGCCATCCTCGGACCTTCCAGGAGTGCTTTCAACAAGAAAAAAACCAGCGTGTCCCGTCCCTTCTGCACGCGTTGCAGAGCCAGGGAGCAACACTATATCGTGGTCTGGCAACCTGTGCAACCATGGGTATGAGGTTGCGCGTATGCATGACTCGTTGTAATTGCATGCCTTTGCAATGTCTTCAAATGCGTTCACAGGCTCGCAGCATCCAGGCTGAGCGAGAAAAGGAATGCCCGACCGCAAAGCGCTCCCAAGCACACGGTCAATGCTCTTTTCGTCGCGACCCAGTCCTCCATTCAAAACCAGCAAATTTATGCCAACAGCAGGCTGTTTGAAATACTCTATTGCAATATCGACCAGTGTTGGATCAACATCATAACAATCTGCAATAACACCTATCTTTGTCGGCATATTGCCAAATTCAGTTGGACAATATATAAATCTTTCTTACTTAGAAGTGACTACTCCTTTTTGATCGCAAACGAGTGCTGGTACATGAAGCCAAAGAATTTAATATCTGCCAGGCCATGAATCTCCCAATCAACAGAACCTTGCTGTAGAGCCTTCAACAAAGATTGTCCAAGATCGGCAAACCTAACTTTCAGTTCAAAATCACGCCTGACAGTCTCTCCGGCAGCCAACAATAACTGCTCAGAAGAATCAATATCACCAACGTGCACACCCTGCGCATACAACTCCAAATGCAACCTCTGCACGTCAAGCGTGACTGCAGAAGGATTCGTAATAGCCATGGTAAAAACAAGCGTGGCGCCAGACAAAGAAAGATCTTTAACAGACGAGGAAACAATCTGCGCATCAATCTGCTCAATCAAAGAATACTGATAATAACCAACTGCACCCAATGCAATAACCAGCCCAAGCGCGCACAACAACACGGTTTTCAATAAACCCATGCCTCATCAATAACCCACACATTTATAAATTTATTCACGACAAAAACCACCATGACGCTCAACGAAGGCATCAAGCGCGCGATCGACAGACAACTTGAGTCGGGGAAGAAGGAAGAAGGCACGAGGAAGAAAGAAATAGAGTCACTATTCTCAGAACGCAGCAGAGTCCACATTAATGTTCACGGAAAAGTACAAGGAGTATTCTTCAGGGACTTTGTCCAGAAAACAGCAGAAAACTTACAACTAACAGGATGGGTACGCAATACAACAGAAGGAACTGTGGAAACAATCGCTGAAGGAGACAAAAAAGCACTGGAAGAGCTAGTCGAAAAATGCCAGAAAGGACCACGCTGGGCAACAGTCACCAAGGCAGATATCAAATGGGAAAAGTACAAAGGAGAATTCGGAAGTTTTGACGTACGCTAAGTTCCCATCAACAAAGTATCAGGATCCTCAAGCCTTCTCTTGATCGCGTTCGCAAACTTCGCAGCAGTAGCGCCATCAATAATGCGGTGATCAAATGACAGAGAAATAGGCAACATCTTGCGCACTTCAAACTTGCCACTAACAGCAACAGGAGACTCCTGCATCCTGCCAAGAGCAAGAATCGCACACTCAGGCCAATTTATAACAGGAGTGGCAAAAACCCCGCCAATACTACCAATATTTGTAATCGTAAACGTGCCACCCTGCAAGTCCTTCAATTGCACCTCACGAGTACGGCACAACTCAGCAACACGAAAAATATCACGACCAATCTCAATAATAGTCTTCTCCTGCGGACTCTTAATGACAGGAACCATCAAGCCGTGAGGAGTGTCAACAGCAACCCCGATATTGTAATATTGCCGCAGCACAATCTCGCCAGTAGCATCGTCCAAACTACTGTTAACGTACGGAAACTCCTTCAAAGCAAGCACGCAAGCCTTCACGATAAACGGCAAAAACGTCAAATGAACACCCTTGCCCTCAGCCGCCTCCTTCTCCCGCTCACGATAAGCAGCAAGCTTGGTCATGTCAACAAAATCCATATGAGTAACGTGCGCAGCAGTCGACACACTCTTTGACATGTTCTCAGCAATAGTCTTACGAATACCCCTCAACTGCAGGCGCAAAACACGGCCAAACTTATCAAACGCAACACTTGGAACCTTACTTGGCTCTTTTGCAGCCTGCCCAGCAGCCTTCCGAACATCATCCTCAGTAACCCTTCCACCAGAACCCTTCACAAAACCAAGATCAACACCCATCTCCTGCGCAAGCTTGCGGACAGAAGGCAACACAGCAACCAACGGCTCAGCAACTTTCTTAGGAGCGACAACCTTGGTAACAGGCTCCTCAGGAGCCTCCTCCAACTCACCAATAACAGTAGACGACCCCTTTTTGGGTGCTGCAAAAGGCCTGATTGTTTCAATAACCTTTGGCTTAGCCACAGCTTTCTCACCAGCCTCGCCAATCACGCACAAAACCTCACCAACCTTGACCTTCTCACCAGGCTTTGCGCCAAGCTGCAAAACCCTGCCAGACTTAGGACTGGGAACCTTAACCAAAGCCTTATCTGTTTCAATCTCAGCAATCTCCTGATGCTCACCAACAAGGTCACCCTCTCTAACAAGCCATTTAACCAGCTCGCCCTCAGCAATACCCTCTCCCAAATCCGGAAGCCTAAATTCGTACGCCATTAGAACTTCATCACCTGCTCAACAGCCCTGCCAATCCGCTCAGGATTAGGCAAGTACTCATTTTCCAACTTAAAATACGGAAACGGAGTATCGTAACCAGTGACGCGTATTATTGGGGATTTCAAGTACAACAAAAGTTCCTCCTGAACACGAGCAGCAATCTCAGCACCAAAACCAAGCGTTCTCGGAGCCTCGTGCACAACAACAACCCTGCCGGTTTTCTGCGCACTAGCCAACAAAGAATCCCAATCACAAGGGCTCAAAGTGCGGACATCAATAACCTCACAACTAATGCCTTTTGAAGCAAGCTGGTCAGCTGTTTTTTCACACTCCCGCACCATCGCGCCCCAAGCAATCAAAGAAACATCAGTGCCCTCTCTCGCAATTCTTGCCCTGCCAAGCTCAACAACATAATCCCCCTCGGGCACGTTATCACGAATAGCACGATAAATCCTCTTAGGCTCCATGAACACAACAGGATCAGGATCACGAATGCTTGCGATGAGAAGCCCCTTTGCATCATGCGGATTGCTAGGAACAACAACCTTCAAGCCGGGAGTATGCACAAAATAAGTCTCAGGACTCTCATTATGATGTTCCAGCGCACGAATACCGCCTCCATACGGAAAACGCAAAACCAATGGACAAGCATACCTGCCTCTCGAACGATTTCTCAGTTTTGCGGCATGAGAAAACAATTGATCAAAAGCAGGATAAGTAAAACCATCAAACTGTATTTCTGCAACAGGACGCAAACCATTCGCAGCCATACCAATAGACGTTCCAACAATTCCAGACTCAGACAAAGGAGTATCAATCACTCGCTTCTGACCATACTTCTTATACAAACCATCAGTTGCGCGAAAAACACCACCATTAGCACCAACATCCTCGCCCAGAACTATCACTCTATCATCTTTACCCATCTCAACATCCAAAGCATCCCGAACAGCCTCAACAATAGTCAATCTTGCCATTCAACCCTCTGCTTCTTGAGATTTGGAGTAAGCTTCTCGTAAACAAAATCAAACATGTCAGTTGCCTTTGGCTTGTGCTGCTCTGCCTCCTGGACACCCTGCTGCACCATCCGTTTTGCCTCCGCCTGCACAGCAGCCTCAAACTTCTCATCCCACAACTTCTTCTTCTTCAAATAACGCTGAAATCTAGCCAATGGTTCCTTCCTCATCCACGCAGCAACAACCTTAGGATCCTGGTATCTTGTAGGATCATCAGCAGTAGTATGCGCGCCAAGACGGTAACAAATGCATTCAACCAATGTTGGACCCAAGCCCTTTCTCGCCTTGTCCAAAGCCTTTTTCACAACGCTATAAACTGCCAAAATATCATTGCCATCAACTTGTATGCCCTCAATACCATAAGCGATCGCCTTTTGCGCAAGAGTTTCCGCCCTCGTCTGGCAGCCACCCCAATCAGGATCATTACACGTCCTCGGAACACTAATCGCCCAATGATTGTTCCTAACAACTATCACAGCAGGAGCCATAAAAGTACCAGCAAAATTCATCCCCTCATGAAAATCACCAGTACTTGTAGAAGCGTCGCCAACAAAAGTCAAAGTTGCCAGCTTCTCTTTCTTAATCTTTGCAGCCAAAGCAACACCAACACCATGTAAAGTCTGAGTTCCAACAGGAATACAAACCGGGAAAATATTCGACTTCTCAGGAAGCCTCATGCCATCCTCACTACCACCCCAATGCATAAACAAACTTTTCACAGGAACACCCTTCATCAAAAAAGCAACGTGTTCCCGATAATCAGGAAACACCCAATCAGCATCTGAAGTCGCGTAAACAGAACCAACATGAACTGCCTCCTCGCCCAAACTTTGCGCATACGTGCCAATCCTGCCCTCCCTTTGCAAACTCAGAGCAGTATTGTCAAACACTCGCTCAACAACCATCCACTTGTACAATTCCCTCAACTGTTGAGATGAAAGTTTCGGCTCCAACTTCTTATCAACATCACCGTTCTCATCAAGAATCTGAACGTACCTAACACTAAAAGTCTTGACAGTCTTTTCCATGATCCTCTTTTGGCTTTAAAAGCGCTTGAACGTTTATAAGGTTTTTGTTAGGACGAAGGAAGAAGGTTATAGGACGAAGGGTGTAGGCGTTGGGCATTAGGATGTAGGTATTAGGACGAAGATTGGCTGTTGGCCAGCGGCTATTAGTACTAATGGCTAAAAGCCAATAGCTAAAGGCATGCTTTTAGGACGAAGGATAAGGTGGAAGGAAGAATCTCTTCAGCCTTATACCTTCATCCTCGCATTAATTCTTTGTCTCTCGCCCTTGCACAGTACCGTTTCACAAAACTTAAAAGCAATTGCGGAAAACTTTGATGTATGCACATTCCGGATTCGTTATACAAAGAGATTTTGGAAAATATGCCAATAGTGTGCGTTGACGTTCTCGTTGAACACGAAGGAAGCGTACTCCTGCTAAAAAGAAACAACGAGCCTGCACGCGGGCAATGGTTCCCACCAGGCGGGCGACTGCTGAAGAACGAAAGCCCAATTGCAGCAGCACAAAGAATCTGCAAGAGAGAAACAGGAAACACCATTGTTGTGGAAAAACAAGTCGGCACGTACAACACAACATGGGAAAAAGGGCCATTTGCTCTGAAAACAGGAGTGCACAGCGTGAACATAGTATTTCTCGCACGAGCAAAAAACAAAGAAGTCAAGCTAGACAAAACAAGCACAGAATACCACTGGGTAAACAAAATGCCAAAACTACACCCATATGTCAAAAAAATCATTGCAGACGCAGGAGTGCTTCATGAGAATTCCAAAACGATACGGACAGAGTAGACTGGACAAATGTCCTTTTTGCGAGAGCCAGGCAACAACTACCAATGTTCAAGGAATACCTGTATGCAGCAGGCACACAACGCAACAACTAACCAACCTAAAATGCGCGTGCGGAATGACGCTGGACATCAAAAAAGGACCATACGGGCCATTCTGCACCTGTCTAAACTGCGGGGCAATAAACCTAAAAAAAGTACTGAGCCTACAATGAACAAAAACATGCTCCCTGCATACCAACGCATAGAAAACCCGCTGAAATTCATCAAAGAATTCCTCAAACACCCAGTGCAAACAGGAGCAGTAGCGCCAAGCTCGTCATTCCTAACCAAAAAAATGCTAGAGCCAGTTGATTTCACAGAAGCCAAAACAATCGTCGAACTTGGCCCAGGAGAAGGAACGTTCACGCGCGCAATGCTCAAGCGAATGAGAAAAGACGCGACACTATACGCGATAGAAATAAACCCAGAATTCACAAAAAAACTAAGCAAAATAAAAGACAAAAGACTCATCGTCTGCCAAGAAGATGCGACAAAAGTGAAAAAAATACTCAACGGAGCAAAACCAGACTACATCATCAGCGGACTGCCAATAGGAATAATGCCAGACAAAGTTGTCCGCAGCATCATAAAAGCAGTCAAAGAAGTACTTGGCAATGCAACATTCATACAATTCCAGTACACACCAAGATGGCATCTAATGCTCGCGCGCAACTTCACAATAATCATAGACTTCACACCACTCAACATACCACCCGCGCTAGTCTACATCTGCACCAAGAAAGAGCCAAATACGCCACCATTCATAGTCCGCGAACTGGAACACGTTCTAAACACACTAGCAGTACCGCCATATAGCGGGGCGACACTTCGAAAGTAATGTAACTACTAATAGCAAGTGAATATCACTCAAAATATAGCAATATTTAAATACCCTGTCGACTTAAAAGCAAACATGGCACCGTTCGGTACAGGGCGGAAGTTGGAAGACATCTTGCAGAGGCAGAATTTTGCAAATGATGTTTCATTTACTGAACAAGTCAGGCCAGGACTAGACCGCACTGAAACCATTGTCACAGCAGCAGACCATGCTGTTGTTGTAACGTACAAAAAACAGTTTGATTCTGAAGAATTAATGCGAAAAGAGCTAGCGCTGTACACTCATTTCAACTCAGTGCTCGGGGAGCTAAAGCCAGGAAGACAGCCTGTTGAAGTACACAACCACGGCAAGGACGCCAACGGAAAATGGTTCCTTGAAACGTCATTCATAGAAGGATCAACCTGGCTGGACCACATGCAAAGAACACAAGATCCAGAACAAGTCAAGCACTACCTAAACGCGGCGCTAGACGAGACAATACTGCACCACGTAGCAGCTCCACAAAGCATGTTCCAAAATGACGACAACGGAAGCAAGGCACATGAAGGTATTGAAAGATTCACGCGCACCCTTGAACGAGACGGAATACAAGCAGACAAGGAAGCATACCAGAACGGAGTCAGAACACTAGTTGAACAATTCCTGCCAAACAGCACGCCATACGTAGACAGCTGGGGCAAAAACCTGATCGTCAATGAAGGCAGAGTAACAAAAATAGACTTTGACAAGTTCGGCTTTTACAAAGGCGGAATGTTCTTTGATCTAGCGCACATAATCGACGGACTGGAAACATTCACAACCGAGCAACGCAGGGACGCACTAGTTCATGCATACCAAGCACACAGAGAGCTAACAGCAAAGTTCAATGACTTGGTAAAACGAAAAAGAGCAGATGCAACAGGCACCATGCTTGAGTTTATTGACACTTACGCACGAGATACGCAAAAGTACAAAGAATTCGTCACGCAAAACAAGCAATCAACGCTAGAACAATACTTAGCACTCTTTGAAGCAAACGGAATGCAAACTTCAAGCCTGAAAAAAGCAGTAGACAACCTTCAAGAAAAAGAAATCATGACAGAAGAAAGATTTGTATTAAGCTACGTTGCAGCAAAAACAATCAGATGCCTAGCATCAAGCGGCGGTTATGCTGAGATGCGAGATGGAAATAAAGAATTCAACAAAACACAACGCGCAGACCAACTACTCCACGCGCTAAGCGCAGTCAAAACCCTCGAAGAACACACGCTCTTCAGAAGCCCAGACTACAAGCCATACATGGACTTGTTCAAACTACGCGCAGAACTAGAAAAAGCATACGATGCGCTCACGAAAAAACCAGCGCCAATACTGAAGTATTCAGCACCACAAAAAGAGTATGCCCGAGCAGCGTAATTGCGCGTTTTACAATCTTAAAGCAAGCATCATGCTCAATGCATTGCCAGAAAAATCAACCAAGTTCTGAACGTGATGCAAAATCTTGCCATTACCCTTGTCAAAACGAGCATTGATATCTTTGGTCAATCGGACACGCTCCTCGTTGACACGGATGGCCTTCTGGTTTTCAAACGCATAAAAACAATCAGACAACAACTTAACCAACTCAGTAGCCTGAGTATAGAGCGCGAAATCCTCCTTTGAAAACTTCTTTGTTGACTTGACGTACAACAAAACATCACGATACTCGTCAGCAATCTTTTCCAATTGCTCCACCAAACAGTACAAAAACGGATTGCCGCCCTGCCTGTTGATAATTCTCCTACAAATAGTTGTGAAACGATTATTCATCTCCTCAGCAGCAATAACAGAGTTAAGATCGTCAAACTTCTTGGACTGTATAACTTCAACACTCTCCTGACCCATCGTGTTCAGCAAGAAAAACACCCGTCTTAGCAAAGGATCAAACTCAGGATCAAGCGAGCCAGAAATGTTCTTAATATGGCACGAAGTCTTACCAACCTGATCTATTTCAAAACCAACCAAGCCACGGTTGATAGTTTCCTGGACTAACTGCAATTGATCAGCGTTCTCAATTACAACATCAACTTCATCGTAGCCCTTCCTATACAATGCGCTCAATGCGCGAACGAGCAACCTGCCCATTCCTTTTGCATTCAAAGAAGCCCTTGCAACAGCACGCTGTCCAGGGGGCATTATGAGAACTCCTGGATTCTGCTCCAACATATCAACCTCGTCACCTGCCTTCAAGCCAAAAGTTTTAACCCAGCGAGCAGGCAAGCTAATAGTCATAGTTGAGTGACCTTGTGAAACAAGCTTTCTCTTCATGATCTGGCTGATTATAGCATAGTATATAAATCTATCTTTTCAATATAGGTATATACTATTCTATAGACTATAGGGAAAAAGTCTATATTTTTACTGGCCACGAAATAAGTTGGTGAAGACAAAATGAACATTGAACAAACAATTGAAACAATGCGCAGCCAACTGCGCCAGCTAAACAGCGTCAACAAAGGAATGCCACGCTACATCAGCAGAGCACTCCAGTACGAGCAAAAACAGCTCGGCAGAAAACTCGATTACACAAAACGGCAAGCCGCATACAACTAGGGAGGACACATGGAACTCGAACAAACAGTACAAAAGGAAGCAATCGGAATACCAGCACCACACGTGCTAGAAGAACTCGACAGAATGAACGACTTCGCAAGACACACGCTAGACACAATACTAGACAAGAACTACCGCGTAGAAGAAGTCGTCCCAAAAATACCAGAAGGCATAGTTGGAAGCACAGAACAACCATACTACGTCATCCGCGACCAAAAAGGAGACATAGTAGGAGAAGTGCACACATACGCAGACAAGTTTGAAGTAACAAGCATCCGCAAACGCTTCAACGCAGAAGCAAAAAACCTCCAACACGTGCTAGACGGTTATGGAAAGGACGTGTTATACCTGCCAAACCCAGGATGCAAGCCAGTATTACGCAAGACCCCGCATGGGTATGAGCTAGGATTTGTCCAACAGCCAGGAATCTGGCAGCAAGTAATCGTGCCAATCCGCATCGCGCCAGAGCTGCCAGTAAAACGAGCAGATGAAGCATTAGTTTACTTGTTAGGACAATACCAAAAGGCAGAACCTGCAGACCCATTGTACAACGCAACAAATCTCCCCCATGCAGCAGGAACGCTCAAACACGCGGGCACGGCATACAAAGGCGCTCTGCCAGTAAGCCTCGCAATAGCAGCCTTCGCACACGACCGCAGCCGTTTGTCCAAAAACGAAACCCCTGCAGAACACGCGTACGAAGAGCACAAAAACGAGACAGCAAGGCAAAGCGCCACCGTGCTCCGCAATGAGCTAACAGGAAAACTGCCAGACGGCATAGTCGGCGACATAGTGTTTGTAGTAGAACGCCACGAGCGAGGGGGAGACCGCAAAAACGGAAGACTGGCAGTCACGCCAGACAGCACAGGCACGTACAACCTGAACGAAGGAGCAGAAGTACTGCGAACAGCAGACGCGCTGAGCTTTTTCGATCACGCAGACACGTATAGACAGCACCGCGGAAAAGAGGCAACAGCGAGAAAAATAGCGTACAGCACCACCCGCCTTGGAGACCAAGGAAGGAAGTTGCTGGGAGCAAGATATGAGCCTCGAGAAGCTGCTTGAGCATCCTGTAGCAAAACCTCTCGAGCTAATCGCGAACACAGGCTTGAATGCGCTCCACGCAGCAAACCCTCTACGCGACGCGCACGAATTCCTAACAGGAGCATATGGACTAGTAACAGAGCCAAAGTCAAAAAAAGAATACATAACAGGCCTTAAACAAGGAAAAGTCCTCGGCAAAGGAAACCTGGCAAAGACCCTGCTGTACTCAGGGCTCTTCCTTTCAGGAGCGTACGTTCCCCTGCTCGCAACCCGCGCAGCACTAGGTGGCGGAGCATACCTGGCAAAAAGAGCACTAACCTGGGATCCGGTAAAAAACGCTGCTGCCACACTTGTTGACAAACTAAAATACGCACCAGCAGCACTTGCAGCAGGATTAGGATACCAAAAAGTCAAACAATCACTAAGCAAGAAAAACGTAGCAAAAACACTAGACAAGTGGAAAGACGACAGGTACTTCCGCGAAAACATAAATCCAACAATCTTAGAAGCAGCCATCGCGGCAAAAGGATACGCAGGAGCAGTAGGCCTAAAATGGCTCGCAGGAATTACGGCAAAAACAGGAACAAAACTTCAAACATCAAAATACAAAACAATACGATCACTCGGAAAAAAGACCAACACTATTGGAACATTCGTACAAAACCTCTGCGGAGACTACCTGGCAGCAAGCGTGTTCGCAACAGGACTAGATGCCCCAAAGCCACCTGTAACAGAAACATACAAACAAGCAGTTGACTTTGCTGAAAAAGTAAGAGAACAGCCACTCGAAACAGCAAAAGAAGCTGCTGTGACACTTGCTGACAGAGTACAATCAACAGTCTCAACAATGACTGCACCAGCACAACACGCGCTAGCAGAAGCATGGGACTATATCGGGGGCATTGATAATCCAGCAGACAAACACGCAGTAATCGTAATCGGCTATGATACTGACGACCGAATCTTTAGATTTAATGACGCAAGCGACATGTTCTACGCGGACGCGGCAAAAGTCTACGACGACCTCCTACGCATGGGATTCAAAGCAGAAAACATCAAAGTACTAACACCAGACGGAGACTTCCACCCACGCGGCAATTACGCAAACCTGGCAAGAGCATTCTCTGATACAAGCTACAACCACTCAGGATCAGAAGAAAATCTTAAACAAACACTAGAGCAAATGGCACAAAAAGCAGACCACAACGACACATTCACGCTCTACGTGGCAGCACATGGATTGAATGAAAACGGCACAAGCTTTGTCGGACTACGCAACGGAACAGACACGATGACAGACCAAGAACTACGAGAGTACACCAAAAACATCAACGCAGGAACAGAATTATACGTAGTCGGAGCATGCCACAGCGGAGGATTTGCAGAACAACTCGGCCAAGGAAGAGACATAGCAGTAAGCGCGTGCAGCAGCAACCAACCAGCAATAACAGACATCTATGGAAACTCCTTGACAGCATACTTTTATGATGAACTAGCACGAAAAGGACTGGGCAACAACACGACACCAGCAGACATAAAAGAAGCACTCGGAAACGCATTAATAAAGTTCAAAAACGAACACAGAGGAGCATTCTTATACGCAGATGAAGTAAGAGACCAGATGCCGGTGATGGGAACTGGCGGCAGCATGCTGCCAGTCAAGTAGCATTGACGGAGAGTTTATATACTTTCATGGTGTAGTGTTCTGATATGAAATATAGAATAGTTTTAGAACAAGACGAAGATGGCAGTTTTGTCGCTGAATGCCCTTCTCTTCCAGGTTGTGTTTCGCAAGGTAAAACAAGGCAAGAAGCTCTTAATAACATCAAGGATGCTATTGAAGGGTACTTGGACAGTTTGAAAAAGCATAACGAGCCCATTCCTCCACCCATCCAAGAAGAGATGGTGGAAGTAAGTGCCTAAACTTCCTCTTATTTCTGGTCAAGAATTGATTAAATTATTTGGCAAAGTAGGATACGAAGTCGATCATCAAACAGGCAGCCACATGATTTTACGGCACAAAGATGCCCCTCACCGAAGATTGACCATTCCAAACCACAAAGAACTCAGCAAAGGAACGTTAAGAGCAATCATAAGGCAAGCAGGATTGACAAGAGAAGAATTTGAGAACCTGTTGCGGTAATTGCGAAACAAACATTTATAGACTGTAGTATAT